>CAKZMA010000517.1 GCA_937127375.1 uncultured Coleofasciculus sp.
TAGCTAGGCTTCAACTTTTACTCCTCTCCAAAAGGCAACATAGCCCTCAAAATTTTTCGCCTTCTCTTTTGCTTGAGGATAGAACCATGCTGCATCTTTATTCTGCTGCCCATCAACTTCGATGGTGTAGTAATTGGCTTGACCCTTCCAGGGACAGCTTGTATGGGTACTGCTTTCCTTAAAATACTCCTGGTTGATTGAGTCTGGAGGGAAGTAATAGTTTCCTTCGACAATTTGACAGTTGTTGCTCTCGGCGAGAACCGTATCGTTCCAGATAGCTTTAGGCATTGTTACGTTTCTTCATAAACTCTCCAATTCTCATTATGAGGTAAAGGTGCAGGGGAGTGGGGGACTCAGCCAAAAATTTTCGCCAGTTTTGGTAGTGCCAATCAGCCACTCACGTTTCAGTCTGACTCCTGTGCATCCTGAAAACTCGGAAGTTCATCTAAAGGACATTGCAAGACGCGACATAAAGCCTGTGTCTGACTAATTGTGAGTCGAGGTTCAAATCTGCCAGCTTCCCAGTTACTGACTGTCTGATCGGTGACGCCTATCGCATCAGCGACTTGTTTCTGAGTTAGTCCCAACCGTTTCCTTAGCTTCGTTAACTTACTCCCTGAACTCATTGCCTCCTAGTTCCCTTAACTTTAAATCTATTTATCTAAGTAGACAAAGCCCTAAATATATTTGTAATATAGGGTCAAGTCATGAGCCAGCGCACGAACTTTCCACGGGACGACGCTGGCTCTGGCTCCAATGACACATGGAGACAAGTCAATTATGCCTTACAAAGAACGCCTTTATCCTTGGGTGCTGGTTCGCCTGCTACCCAATATGCAACGAATTACCGTAGCACAATACCGCAACCGTTCCGATGCTGATGGGCATCTTCGCATTCTTCGCCGTCTGATGCCAAATGCCCAATTTGTGGTGATGTTTAATCCGGGTTTACCACCAGAGTACCAGCCGAACTCGCACTAGACCACCGATTTAAGGGCGTTAGAGATAACAAACCTGCCTTCACCCTATCGATGTGAGGGCGGGTTTGATGAAGCGTTATCGCTGCTACAAACGTTATTCCCTGAACCCGTCTCTACACAGATACACTGAAAATCTCATGTCTGCCTTATTTCGCCGCATCCAACCCGCTAAAAAATTCCGCATCACCAAGCGCCAAATCGCTAAATTTCTGAGAATTCCTAAATCCATGATTGTTAACGTCCAATGCTGGTGTTATGTTATTTTTGTCCATCGTAAAGACCGAGGTGGACAATTTATCAGCTACCGTCAAATGGAACAATGGAAGAATGCGATCGCCTTTCATCTACAGCAATGTTCCACCAAAGACCAGCTACAACAGTTGTGGAGTGCGATCGCCTTTGATCATGCCAAGTACTGGAAACAGTACCCAGCTTATGTCCTGCCCTTCCTACAAAGGATAACACGGGACTTATTTTTACCAAGGATTCCCCACCACGGTGAAAGATGCCCAATAATACGGATGGGTTAAATCTTGTGATTGGGGCAGTTCAGAGGGTAACAAAATCGTTCCCGCCGACGTAATCAGTTGACCATTTTCCAGTTTAGTTTGCCCCTTAAGCATATCGATTTGCACCTGTCGTAAGGCTTCGGCTTTAATTGGAGCGGTTTTTAACTGATCATAAAATTGGGTCATTAGTGCCAATGTGCCTTCATCGCTGACATACCACAAACTGGCTAAGGTTGATTTGACTCCCGCTTGCACCGCTAATCCGGCAAAGCCTAATTCGGCGTTTTCATCCCCTAATGCAGTACGACAAGCACTGAGTACCAGTAATTCTACAGGAGGATTATTCCATCCTAATTCTGGCAATTGATCAAGGCGTAGCTTACTATTCCATAATTGGATGTAGGAATTGCTGATCGCACCGGGGCGAAAATCAGCATGGGTGGCGAGGTGAATAATCCCAAAGGGTTGTTTTTTCCGTTGGGCTTTCAGATTATCTAGGGTAAAGCCTTCATCTAGGAAAAATTGACCTTGCCATAGTTTCTGGGTAATCGCTTCTAATTCCACAGGAACGGCGGGTAAAGGTTTTTGATCACTAAATTGTGCTGCCCCCATTGCCAATACTTGGCTATCTTGCAAACTTTGGAAGCGAGTATCAGTAAGGCTTAAACTGGGCATAATTCCGACACTATAATTCTCGATTAAGAATTGTTGTTCATTGTGTAGGGCGGCTACGGGAATGGAACGTAAACCCCTATCCATCACAAACACCAAGTTTTGAATGCCTTGGGCTTGTAAGTCAGCTTCTAATGGCGTAATTAACCAGTCGTAGAGTTGTTTTCCTGGGGCTAAGTAACCCTTAGTATCTCGGACATTGGTTACACTTCGTTGAAACTGTTGCGCCACTTGTAAAACTTCAGCACGGGTGATAGGTATGGATTTGTGAATCGGTTCTCCCTGGGCGGTAACTAAGACGAGATCCAATTGATCATTGTCTTGGGGGGTAGCTGATTCAGAAGAGATGCTACTGGGGACAAACATGACATAAATTAATGCGGGTTTGACACCTGTTTCTTGGGCAATATCCTGCAAAAGTTGACGCGCCTCAGTTAAGGTGAGAATTTGAGTCCCTGATTTACCCAGATAGGTTTCAAATTCCTGCGTATACGCCGCATCAATTGTGCCAAATACGGTGTCAATTGTTACAGATGGCACGTCGGTTTCTACCGGAGGTTGTGAGGGGGACTCTTTTTGCAGAATCAGCGGATTTTCGGCTGACGATTCACTGGGGGGTTCGGGTGTAATTGTTTCGGGCGTAATCAGTTGAATCTGACTCGGTGCAATTCCCTGAGTATAGGGATTAGGATACAAACCCTCGGTAATTTGATTATCGCTTCCGGTTGCGATCGCGCCTCTGGTTCCATTCTCGTTATTATAGTCTTGCCCGACGGTGAAGGGGATACCAAAATTCCCTCCTTGATGGCGGATGATCACTGATCCGCCGCCATTCCCGCCTGCGGTGGAAATACTGGTAGTTGTATTGGTGCGATCGCTAAATGTCTCGGTGGCGCGGAAAAATTGTTCTGTGGTAATATCGACGTTACCACCTCTGCCATTACTGCCACCTTGAGCATTAATCGAATCCACTTCGATATCGTTTTCTGGATCTAAGGTGACATTCCCCCCATCGCCCTGAGTTGCACTGGAATTGATCGCACCTGCTTGGATCTCCGTTTGGGCTTCTACTGTAATATCTCCGCCTTGATTCACTCCCGATGTATTCAGATTTCCGGTAGTGACAGCCCTTTGATTACTGGTGAGAGAAATCCCCGCATTCGCCGTAATATCGTTTACTTTAATCCCTTGATTCGCCAGCAGGCTGACAGTAGCATTATCGAATCCGGTAATTGTACCTGTGGTAGTAATAGCACCTTGATTACTGGTGAGAGAGATATTTCCACTGGCAGTAATATCGTTTACTTTAATCTCTTGATTCGCCAGCAGGCTGACAGTAGCATTATCCAATCCGGTAATTGTGCCTGTGGCGGTGATGGAACCTAAACCTGTTGGTGATAGGATAGATACCGGATCACTGAAGGTAAGATTGCCATTGAGTGCGATCGCGCCACTGCCATTTTCCCTCCCAATCCTGAGACTCTGGAACCCGTCTTCAAACACGCCTCCGGTGAGAGTAAAGTCTTGAGTGGGATTCAGCGGTTGCAAAACCAGATTAGTATTTGAGCCCGTTACCGTTGCACCCAAGGTAATCTCTGATGCGGTTAGGGATAAATCCGATAAGACGGCGAGGGTATCTTGGATGCTTAAACGATTCGCGGTAACATTTCCATTAAATTGGGTGGTTCCCCCTGCGTCAGTTGTTAGGCTATTTAACGGGGTAACACTACCCACAGCATCAGAGAATGTAGTGGTTCCGGTACTGAAGATACGTAAAGTGCGATCGCCCTCTACGATGCCATCAAATCTGATATTACCACCTGCCGTATTCAGGTCAACATCACCACCTAAATTAACCCTGTCTCCTAAGAACGTGAGAGTATTACCTGCTGTTGTGATATTAAAATTAAGGGTTGTCGTGGCAGCATCAAGGGTAATCGCGGCATTATCTTCACCCATCAGCATACCATTAAGCACAATTTCCCCACTAGGCGACTGAATCGTCACGGGATCATTGAACGTACTATTATCCAGTGTAATTGTGCCACTCCCTGATTCTCGTCCAATGGTTATACTCTGGAAACCCTCTTGGAATATCCCACCATTTACACTAAAGTCTTGGTTCGGATTTAGAGGTTGCAGTGTCAGGGTTTTATTGGTGCTTGTCTCAATTGAGTTCAAATCAATTTCTGCGGCGGTTAGGGATAAATTGGATAGCACATCTACCGAATCTTGCAAATTCAAGCGATTCGCCGTGACATTCTCATTAAATTGAGTGATTCCATCACGATTAGTGGTGAGAGTATCGAGTGGAGTAGAACTACCAACCGCGCCGCCAAAGGTGGTTGTCGCTGAACTCGATAGTGTCAACTTATAATTGCCATCAACCGTACCTTGAAAGCGAATCGGATTACTACCACTGTTGAGAGTAACATCATTACCGAGTTCAACACTGTCTGTATTAAACGCTATACCTCCGCCTCCCGTGGTGATATCAGCATTTAGGTTAGTCGTTGCACTATTGAGTGTAATTGAAGCATCATCTATACCCGTAATCTTGCCATTAATCAGGATGACACCATCAGGCATTTGAATTGTTACGGGATCACTGAACGTGAGATTGCTTAAATCAATTTGTCCGCCGCTATTCGTACTGCGAATTGTCAGACTCTCGAAACCATCTTGGAATCCCGTTTCCTCGGAGGATGTCCCTGATCCGACTAGGCTAAAGATATCAGTAGTATTTGACGATTGAAGGATCAGATTTTGATTGGTTCCCGTAATCGTTGAGCCGAATTCAATTTCATCCGCCGTTAACGATAAGTCTGACAGCACCTCTACTGCATCTTGGATGTCGAGTTGATTAGCGGTAATATTGTTATTGATTTGGGTTGTTCCCTCGTTATCTGTCCTAAGGGTATTCAAACGGCTGATGCTGCCAAGTTCACCTATAAATGTCGTTTCTCCTGGATTTAATACGGTCAAATCATACGTCCCATCAACCGTGCTATTAAAGTTAATTTGACTATTTCTACTCGTGCTTATCGTCAGATCAGCCTTTAATTCAACACTTTCCATAAAGTCGATTGCTGGAGGAGGCTGCATTCCGCTTTGGGTCAACGTTAGTGTTGAATTCGACAGCACTTCTACCATGTTGTTAAATTCTAGCTGGTTGGCAGTTATATCACGATTGATGATCGTTTTTCCGTTAGCGTCCGTGCTGATAATATTTAATGAATTTAGACTGCCAACAATACCATTAAATAGTGCTGTCCCCGTGTCCGTATTTAAACTTAAATCATAATCTCCATCAACCGTGCCATTCAAGGTAACATTACCACCACTGGTATTGAAACTAACATTGCCCCCAAGCTGGAGAGGGTTATCTAAGATTAGATCATTACTTCCGGTGTTTATAGTTATTGTTTCTGTTTCCAATGGCTGAAGCTTAAGAGTACCCATTCCTCCAATAAAGGGTACTTTAGGTGGGAAACTAGGACTTTCTGCTGGCTTAAGCTGAATTTCATCACTGGTTAAGTTAATGTTACCATCTAAGTCACCATTTGACCGAATGCCCCGGGTAATAATGCTGGTTGCTTCAACCGCAATATCGCCACTTTCACCCGCACCATCACAGGTAATATTACTACAGGATTCTATTGTTCCTTCATTTCCTAACGGACCTGTGGTGTCAATTACACCATCGCCATTGATCTTGATCGTGATTTCTCCGCCATTTGCACCACTTGTCTGGATATTTCCACTGTTAATATTCCCTTCAGCCGTGATAGTTATATCGCCTCCATCACCCGTAGTATCTCTGCCTCGGGAAAGAGCATTCGTCATGCTGATAGTACCACCAGCATCAAGGGTAATATTGCCGCCATTATCCCCTCTTGAATCGATATCACTACCACCAGCATTGCCAATTTCAATATTGTTTTCGGCGTTGAGGAGAATATCACCCCCATCACCAGTCACATTGGCTCTGGATTTAATCGGAGAGGTTCTGATATTTCCGCGAGACTCAATCGTAACCGATCCCGCATTACCCAAATCACTGCTGACATCGATTTGTCCAGCTTGAACACTCCCAGTTAAATTATTGGGATTGTATTTATTCGTTAATAAAACTATACTGTTTGGCTGACTAATGCTGACATTACCAACTATAATATCAGCATTTGTTGCAGTAGTGAACGTGGGAGTTGGTAGTCCTGTACCAATCAGTTGATTTCCTGGATCTCCGCCTAAAACTCCCCAATCAATGCCTGCTCTAATATCTAACGTTGGGTTAGTACTACCATCAATTTGTAACGTTGTTCCATCGGACAACGGGACATTGGCTAAACTCGCAAGAAACGGATTAGCGTTATTCGGATTAATCGTATTATCTTCTGAATCTGTCCCCGTGATGGTAACATTTCTTATCCTTACCCGACCCCCGGCTAAAATATGTAGCGAAGCCCCGGTATAGTTTCCTAATCTGACATCACCAGAAGCTAAAATAATTGGATCATTAGGACTCTCCAAATCTCCTTCACTACCATCCAATTGTTCAATGCGAAAATCGCCGCCTGCTGAATAGTGAGCATCTCCGCCTATGGTATTACTAGAACGGAACACCATATTCCCACCAGAGAAGAAACCACTGGCGGCATGATTCAAGGCAAAAATATCAACATTTTGACTACCCTGAACAGTTAAATTATCCCCCGCTTGGGCAATAAATGGATTTGCCACACTATCCCGCACCCGTACCGTATCCTGTGCCAATAGCTGCAAATCCCCCGTTGTGGTTAAATGACTCTCCACCAACGTGAGATTATTCTCTGCTGAAAGTAACGCCGTTCCCCCCGTTACCGTCTTGGCAACCAGATCACCATTATCAATCGCAATCCCTGAACCCGTTAGGGCTACTTCACCCTGTTCATTCACCGACAAACCTGTGGCGTTACTAACGTTTCCTCCCGTTAGCAGTTGTGGAAGCGAAAGAGGAGTAAACGGCACTTCCGTCGCCGCCGCCGGAACCTCTAAACTCAGCAAATGTCCCGCTTGGCTAATCCGCACCCACTGATTACCAGGAACCGTGGTGACGGTAATTTGACCCTCTGGGGCGACTAATTCACCCGTACTCACAACCGTACCGCCAATTAGACTGAGATTCTGTTCAGAATTGACTTCGAGTGTGCCTGTATTAACAATCGAACCGGGTTCAGGCGTATTAAAGACAAAGCCATTGGGCGTTCCCACCAGAGACGTGTAGTCATTGATCCCGGTAGCATTAAATAAGTTATCGCCAAAACTAATCCCGGTAGCGGTTGTGGCGGTAAAGGCGGCGGGGACATTTAATTGAGCCTCATTGCCAAAGATAATACCCGCCGGATTCATCAAAAACAGATTAGAAGTCCCGCCACTAACTTGAATTAACCCATTAATCACCGATGGATCACCACCAGTAATTCGTGAGAGAATATTCTGTATCGATGGGTTGGATAAAAAATTGGCAATTTGTCCCGAATCTAAACCAAACTCACTAAAACTGTGGAAGAGATTCGCGCCATCTCCTGACAATTCCCCCCCCTCAATATCGAAGCGGTTTCCCTCTTGATTCACAGTCGTATCGGTACTGTCATCGGAAACAATAGGTTGGGTTAACCCCGATGACATGAACCCTAGGGTGGTTAGGGATAAGGTTAGGGTTGACAGTAGTTTCAGGTAGATGGGGGCTGACATAGACTTCTCCTGAGGGAGGTAATTCCTCTATAGTTTTCTAGGGTTGGATTTGCCAATGGTAGAACTGGTTTGGCTCAAATACACCCATCCTTTGCGAATCGACGCGAGGGAAAGGATGAGATTTAAACTCGTTACCTTACCCTGGTTTCGCGTTTGGTTGATCTGGCAGGCACACCCTAGATTGTCAGGTTTCCCGAATATCGAGAATTACTGGCAGAATTTTTCCACACAGCGAACAAATAGTTCTACTCCCATTGCTAACACAGTTTCATCAAAATCAAACCGGGGGTGGTGATGGGGATAGGCTAAATCTTTACTGGGGTTCGCTGATCCCAAAAAGAAATAGCAACCCGGTACAGCCTCTAGGAAAAATGACATATCTTCCCCGCCCATGGTTTGGCATTCGGGTACGATTCCTGTAGGGGTTTCGACGACTTCTTCAGCTACGGATCGTACCAATTCGGCTATCTGTGCGTCATTGATTACAGGCGGATAAAGCGGCTGGTAGTCTAGTTCATACTGCGCCCCGTGACTCTGACAAATACCTGCAATCACTTGCTCGATACGCTGGCTGAAATACCCTGCCAATTGCGGATTAAAATAGCGCACTGTGCCGCTCATTTTGGCGCTGTCAGCAATGACATTAAACGCTGTACCAGCTTGAAACATTCCCACCGTAACCACGGCTGATTCAATTGGGTCAACATTACGAGCCACAATGGTTTGCAAGGCGTTGACCACTTGAGTGCCAATGACGATCGCGTCTAGGGTTTGATGTGGCATTGCCCCATGTCCCCCCTTGCCTAAAATTTTACACTGAAATCGTTCGCTTGCTGCCATTAAAGCACCATGGCGAACGCCAACAGTTCCTAGGGGCAAATTGTTCCACAAATGTAGCCCAATAATAGCATCCACATCCGGATTTTTTAAGACGCCAGCTTCAATCATCGGTTTAGCGCCGCCGGGTCCTTCTTCAGCGGGTTGGAAAATGAACTTGATGGTTCCCGCAAAGTCTTGGCGATGTTGGGAAAGATAGAACGCCGTACCTAATGCGATCGCGGTATGTCCATCATGACCGCAAGCGTGCATAATTCCATCATGTTGCGATCGGTAGGGAACCTGGTTTTCTTCCTGAATCGGTAAGGCATCCATATCCGCCCGAATCGCTAACACCGGACCTATGCGATCGCCCTCGATTGTAGCAACGATCCCAGTTTGGGCAATACCCGTTTGATGCTCAATTCCCCACTCCTGTAACTTTTTGGCAACAAATCCAGCCGTTAGGTGTTCAGTAAACCCTAATTCCGGGCGTTGGTGAAAGCACCGCCGCCACTCAACAAGCTGAGATTCCAAGGCGCGAATCTCACGTCGGATCTCAGATCCGTCTACGGTAGGGGGAGTAGAAGAGGTAACAACCATGATTGCTTAACAACTCGTAATACTATACTTCAAACGGAAAGATGCCTCCGGAGCAAATCTGGAGGTATCTTCCTTTAATACTAAATCCGGGTTAATACTGCCTTTTTAGTGGAGACAAGGCAGAAGGCAAAACAGACACATTGCCAAGGGCGCTAGTAGAGACGTTGCATGCAACGTCTCCAGGTTCCGGTGGAACGTCTCCATGAAACGTCTGGCAGCAGAGGAAGCCGATCTGTAGGGGCGGGTTTAGCCGCTCGATTTGGCTTGTCACCGATAACTGAACAACAAAACCCGCCCTTTATTCAAGCCATTTTCCTACCCAACACTCATCAACCAGAAAATCTGCTGTAATCTCGGTGGGTTACGGCGGATAGTTCATTGATGGGTTATCGCCTCAATTAAATTCCGCCTAACCCACCCTACAAATTTATAACCCAGCAGCGATTTCAATGACGATCTCCACCGTTAACTTTTATTGTGCCTACCTACTTATCTGCTGTCACCACGCGATCGCGCCCTTGGGCTTTAGCCTGGTAAAGTGCCCGATCCGCCGCCGCAATCAGTTCCTGTGCCGTGGAACCATGTTCAGCAAACGCCGCCACACCCACAGAAATCGCGATCGCATCTAAGAGTTGATGGTGATACTCGATCTGCAACTCTTTAACATCTTGGCGAATTTGTTCTGCCCGTTGCTTGCTATCAGCCAGTGAAGCATCGGGCAAAATTAGCATTAATTCCTCACCCCCATAACGACAGGCAATATCCGACGCCCGAATACTTCGTTGTAAAAATATGCCTAATTCTCGTAACACAGCATCCCCGGCTTCATGACCAAAGGTATCGTTAAAATGTTTAAAATGATCAATATCCAACATAATAATTCCCATCGGTTGCTGATGACGCTGCGCTCGATGAATTTCCCGCTCTAGAGACTCTTCCATATAACGCCGATTAAATAGCCCAGTCAGCGCATCTCGAATACTCTGTTGGGAAAGCGTTTCCCGTAGTTTCAAATTGGCTAACGACAGGGCTAAATGCTCCGCTACTGTTAAAGCTAACCGTTGTTTCGCCTCAGTTAATTGTCCCCGTTCCTGGGAACTAATATATAAAATTCCTAACGCTTTTCCCTGTGCCATCATCGGCACACAAAAAGATTCTAAGGGAGAACTATCTGAATGAATATGGGGACAGCGTAAACCGGATTGTGGCTGGGTTACCAAATGGGGGCGTCCCCGACGTAATGCCCAACACGATTTCGGCGAAAACAGCGTCTGACTCGCCAAAACGATTCCCCAAGTTGCCATGGCTTCTACCCAATTCTCAGAGGGATTAATTACAAACACTCCCCCTGAACTCCCTGGAAACAAAGGAGCCACTAATGTCGCGATCGCGTTATATGCCTCATCAACCGTTAAACAGGCTTGGAGAAAGTCACTCAAGTCGCCGAGTAACACCATTTCTCGGTTGCGGCTACCCAGTTCATTCACCCGCCCTGTTAGTTGTTCATTCAGCCTCTGCAACGTCGCTTGTGCCTGTTTGCGATCGCTGATATCTTGGACTACGCCAATATAAGATTTCGGTTCACCCTGACTATTGCGGATCAGCGACCCACTTAAATTCACCCAAACCTCAGATCCATCTTTACGAAGATAGCGTTTTTCACGGGAGAAGGTGTCAATTTCTCCTGCCAATAACTGATTCAAACAAGTGAGTTCCTGATCAACATCATCGGGGTGAGTAATGTCTTTGCACGTCTTGTTTTGCAGTTCCTCTGCACTATACTGCACTAAGTCGGTAAACTTTTGATTAAACCACAGAAACTGACCCGATAACGTCGCTTGGACAATGCCGACAGCCACTTGATTAAACATACTCCGGAAGCGTTTCTCACTCTCTCGCAACGCTTCCTCAGCTTGTTTGCGTTCTGTAATATCCCGATTACTCGCTCGTACCCCCAACCAACGCCCCTCAGCACTGTGGACAGATTGGCAAATATGAGAGATCCAACGCAACTCTCCGGTTTTAGTTAGGATGCGAAAATCAATTCCTGACACCCTCTGAATTACCGCCGTGGCACACCCATGTTGGACAAATTTTTCTCGATCCTCTGGATAGATAATCGACTCTAATAAACTGGCGTCCTGGAGAAAATCATCGACACAATACCCGGTAATCCGTTCACAGGAAGGAGATATATAGAGAAACTGACCGTCCGGGTTCAGCCAATATTCCCAGTCATACGTAAAGTTAGCAACCGTCCGAAATCGTTCTTCGCTTTGTCGCAGTTCCTCCTCGGCTTTTACTCGCTCGGTGACATTATCGATCGCAAATACGACACCCTTTAACTGACCCGCTTGGTTAAATAAAGATGTTCCGTTAATTGACAGTAATACTCGGCGTCCATTATCTCGTTCAATGGTATAGCGTAGGTCATTAACCGCCTGATTGGTTTTCACCAAATGCCAAAATGGTAACTGTTTATACTTAATTAAATTCCCTGACTCATCCTGATTGTACCAAGTCAGCTTATCTTGAGAATCTGGGCAAAATTTTTCCGACTTTAGACCTAAAATCTGTTCCGCTTGATGGTTAATCAGCATGATTTGTCCCTGAGAATTCACCCAAATGATCCCCACAGGACTGGTTTCCATAACACGGGATAATAGATCAAACTCTTGCTGTAATGACGCTTCTATCCCTTCACGTTCCTGAATTTCCTGTTGAAGTTGAGCTGTGCGCTGTTGCACCCGACTTTCGAGTTCTTGATTTAACTGACATAATTCAGCTTCGGCTTGTTCACGGGCAAGGTGGGTGCGTAACCCCTCAATACCAGAGGCTAAATCATTCGCTAATTCTTTCAATAACTGCACCTCTTCCGGCGCAAATGCTCCGGAGTTCACGGCGTAGATAGTTAACACACCCAACGGTTGATCTTTAACCTGTAACGGTAGAACAATCAACGCCCCATAACCTTGTTGTAAGGCGTGCGATCGCCAGGGTGTAAACTTTGGATCAGTCTGAATATGGCGACAAACTATCGATTGTCCAGTTTGCCAAACGCTATCAACAGGAGATTCACCTGAGCATGGGTTAAACTCAGGCATAACAAATCGTTCTAGATACTGCTTATTTTCAGAATTATTTAGTTCAAACTCTTCCGTCTGATCTTTTCTGTCTTCTGCCTTCAAAGAGCCTTCTGTCCTCTGCCCTTTACCTTCTGACTTCTTGAAGTCTTCTGCCTTATTTAACGCTTCAAATCCAGCTACAGGTTGCACTGTTTGGCACATATCGTCAGTTGTCAAGCCAACCCAAGCACCCCGATACGCTCCTACCTCCACAATCAGACGACAAATCTTCTGGAATAACTCAGATTCCTGGGTGGCACTCATCAATATTCGGTGGGATTCACTTAGGGTTTTGAGAATACGGTTTAAAGTTGGCAGAATCCCTTGCGTTTGTTGGCACTCCCTCAGTTCCATGGGGGTCACTTGATCCCAAATTTTCCCAGCTTCCCCAGCTCCCTCTGCTCCCCAGACGTAGCATGCTACGTCTCTACATGCTCCCTC
>CAKZMA010000518.1 GCA_937127375.1 uncultured Coleofasciculus sp.
CCCAGAAGAAGAGCGCTTTTTAGTCGGTGAAGATGAAATTCGCGGTCGCATTGCGATTATGCTAGCGGGGCGTTCAGCCGAAGAATTGGTATTTGGCAAAGTATCCACAGGTGCCAGTGATGACATCCAGAAGGCGACTGATATGGCAGAACGGTTTGTCACCATCTATGGCATGAGTGATAAACTTGGACCCATCGCCTTTGACAAGCCCCAATCTCAGTTCCTAGCTGGAATGGGTAGTCCGCGTCGTTCAGTTAGTCCCCAAGTCGCCGAAGCGATTGACCAAGAAGTGAAAGCGATGGTGGATGGCGCACACCAAATGGCACTCCAGATTCTTGACGATAATCGAGAAATTTTGGAACAAACCGCCCAAGTGTTGCTCCAAGAAGAAGTCTTAGAAGCCCAAGCCCTTCTAGAAAAGTTGGAACAGATGCAGCCACCCAAGGGATTGGATGAATGGTTGCGAACTGGGAAACTGCCTGAAAATCAGGATTTATTGCCGTCGATGAATTAGGATTTGGCTACGTCTCTACAAATTTTGTCGGGACGTTCCCTTGAACCCTCTCTACATGTATAATGTCGAAGGTCATCGAATAATGTTCGTTGACATCAAACAAGGTTTTACATCATGACTCTTAAAATGAGTGGCTGGGTTCGTAGTAGGCACTTTAGTGCCAGAAGCGCTAAAGCGCTGACTACAAACATTTCCTTTAAACTTCTGGCAGCAGCAATGGGTTTAACCCTATTGAGTTGGGCGCTACCCACCAAGGCACAACCCTTATCGGAGCAACAAATTCCCTCCAGTATTGATCAACTCACCAACCCAGCACAACTCCGACAATTTCAACAACGCCTTCAGCGAGAACAGCCTCTTTTGTATTTATTTTTACAATTGGAATCGGCTGAGACTGAAAACTTGCAACAGAAAGCCGAACAAGAAATTCGACAACTGTTGCGACAACCGCCATCGCTACAACAGCAGTTATTCCAGCGACAAATACGAGAACCTTTGGATCTGGATGACTTGTAACGGCTGTATTTAGTCGCGAAATAAATTGAATTAGGTTCCCTGGAAACAATTATTCTATTTTTATAGGACATCGGTCAAGAAACCGGGTTTCTTTGGGTGAAAGCTTGATATTTCGTTGTCATCCTCACGAGAAACCCGGTTTCTCATAATACTTGACCGACGCTCTAGAGAACTTATTTTACTATTTATATCGATAATTTATCTCTTTTTATTGAGAGAAAATACCTCAGTTGTCTAACTCTGATAAAACGTTTTTTTGTAGCCTAAAAAACCAAAAGCACATAGTATTGTTTCACCAATCAAACAAAACCAAAACAAATATTAAGTATTGTTAAATCGCTTGCCTAATTCACGAATAAGGCTCTATTAATAGAACAAAGTAGAGAACATCGTGATCACAATCTATTCAAATAGACAGCACGATGTTACGTTGAAACCCTGCTGTCAGAAAAAAATACAGCAAATTCAACGATTACTGAATCAGGGGTTTGCTAACCATTTCGCCGAAGAATAAAACGCTCCAAAGTAGCACTTTAGTTAACTAGTCTTGGAGAGCAAACAATGTCACAAGTGTTCACGGTTCGAAACCGGAAAGACAGCGGACAAGGTTCCTTAAGAGATGCGATCGCGCAAGCCCAGTCAGGAGATACAATTAAATTTGCCTCTCGTCTGAAAAATAAGACGATTAAACTGACCAGTGGTCAACTCGAAGTTGATAAAGACCTAACGATTGATGGGTCTAATGCTTCGGGTTTAAAGATCAATGGGAATAACGCTCACCGCATCTTTGATATCAAGCGAGACGCCGGCTATAATTCCACCGAGTTTACCCTGCGAAATTTGATTTTGGTGAACGGAAAAACCAATCAGAAGGGTGCAAATGGCGCGGGAGCCGCTATTCGCACAGACAGTTATACTACACTTACCGTAGAAAATAGTGAGTTTCGGAATAATCATGCTAACGGTGAAGGAGGTGGTGCCATCTTTGCCGGTTGGCGCAGTAGCACGAGTGTAATTGACTCTGAGTTTGAGAATAATAGCACATCGGGAAATAGTCAGAACGGTAAAGGTGAACGAGGTGGTGGTGCGATCGCAGTTGGTAGTGAAAGTTCTCTCACCGTCAAAGATAGTGAGTTTACGGAAAATACCGGAACCAATGGTGGGGCGATTAACACCGTTTTAGGGGGATTAACCGTCGAAAACTCTACCTTCACCGATAATGACTCCACTCCCGGTGGTTCCTTTGGTCCCCATACAAAGGGCTATGGTGGTGCAATTTTTACCGATGGTGCTTCAGCAACTAGTGATAAGAGTACCAAGGGCAAAATTGAGATTCGCAATAGTCGGTTTGAGGGTAACAAAGGAGCCGGACAAGGAGGAGGACTGTTTTTATACGCCTATCCGGGCGACGAAGTGATTCTCGAAGATAGCACAATCATCGATAATCAGGTGATCAAAGATTCCAAAGGTGATGCTCTAGGCGGTGGAGTGCGCCACGGGAATAGTAAATTGACCGTGCGTAACACCACCTTTGCTGATAATCGGGCGCTAGTGCAAGGCGGTGGTTTGTGGACAGGAGAGAAATCCCCGGTCACGATTGACAACAGTATTTTCTACGGCAACGAAGCGAAGTCAACCAATGGTAAGAAGGGTTTGGGAGGAGCAATCCTCTTAGGGAATGGTTCTAATCCAACCAAGATTACTAACACCACGATTGCCAATAATTATGCGGGATGGCAAGGTGGAGGATTCTGGGGCGGTGGCAAAAATGTTACCCTCAAAAATTCTCTAGTTGCCGATAACTTAGCCAACAATGGTGGCAACAAGTGGAATATTTACCATCACACCGGTAAGGTATTTCGTGATGGGGGCGGTAACTTTCAGTCAGAAGATCCCAATCCTAACGATACGAAAATAACAGCTAAAGCCAAGCTGCTTGACCCGCTATTGGGAAAATTAATCGATAATGGGGAAGCCGTACAAACCGCTCCGATACCAGGCAATCCAGAGGTAACAGGCGGGTCTACACTGACTCCGACAGCAGGCGGCAATAGTGTGAGCAATAATGAACTCCAGTTAGTCGCAGCGGTTGCTGATCAAACGACTGACGTAGACGAACCTTTGAGTTTTGATGGCAATAATCAGGATACTACACCTGCCCAAAATAACTCCATTCTAATCACTGAAGGAGAACCCGAACTCATTGACTTGCAAGATCAAACCAGTTCGGTATCTGCGAAGTTTTTCAATATTGAGAGTAATGCTGGCTTTGACAATTCCGTCGGGTTTTATGCGGTTGAAAATGAGCAAGGAGATGTGAAAGATAAAGTAACAGGTGAACTGATTAGCCCAGATGAGGCAGGGTATGCTGAAGCGGCTTTAGCTCAACAAGTGGTTGGCGACCTGAACCGAAATACCGGGATATTTGAAGCCGAATTCCAGGCAGGAACCATTTTAGCGCCTTACATTATCGCGAATGGTACAACAGAAGAATGGTTGGAAACTAATCCAAACAATCAGCGCCTTAGCTGGAACGATCCCATTGCCTATTTTGCCTATTTAGGTGCTAATCCTGATGGCAAAGATCACGTCAGTATACTGGGTGAGAACACGTTTGGTTTTGAAGATTGGTATGGTGGCGGTGATATGGATCATAATGATATTACCGTCGAGGTTGATTTAACCGTTGCCTAAATGTTTTAACCAGATTGGGTGAAGTCTTGGTATTTAATTGTTGAAATTAATAATTAGATAAATTCCCAAAGGCTTCACCTTTAACTACTCTCTTGTCGGTTGCATCCAGATATAGCAATAGATACATCGATTAGGACGTTCGGTACCATTGTAGAGACGCGCCATGGCGCGTCTCTACATACATAAATGATGTGTCCTAACGTGTCTGCGTAGTGCTATACAACTCGCGTCCGCTCTTTTCCCAGGTTTGTAGCAATTCTCAAAAGCGTGATGGACACCGCCTCTAAAAACTTATGCATATCTATGCAGTTGTTTATCCCAATTTAGGGAATGGAGTTGATCTACAGAAAGTCTTCGAGTACAAATATGATAAAGAGCCATGCGAATTAAATAAGGATGTCCGCCAAAAATTTTCATTAGTGCAGTCACTTCTTTGCCAGAACTCCAGTCCAAGCCGTGTCGTTTGGCTAAATCTTGCACCTGGAGTGGGGTAAACTCTGGCAGGTAAATTGGCAAACCGAGATTGAATGAAGACTGCTTACTATCCCCAGGGACATCTTTTTGGGTCGAATAAACCAGCACTAGCCGTAGCTTTTGCCAAATCTCGTCTCCTCGTGCTTCTTCATACCACGATCGCAACAGTGAAAAAAATTCCTGAGACAATGTAGGATAGTTAAATAGGCGATCGAGTTCATTGAGTACCAGCACGACTGGAGTGTCGATTACCTCGAGCAGGTAATCCTTGAAGTAGAAGCTGCAACTTAATTTACAGCCAAGGCATTCATGCCAGTAACTCTCTAAGTCTGGATTAACTCCCAGTTGTTTGGCAACGTGTGAGCAAAATCCCCACAAAAAGCGATTGATGTCACTCAACCAGCTTGGACAAATCTGCTTGCAGTCTAAATAAACAATGGAGTAGTGCTGTGTTTGGGCGAAATCTAATAATCGCAGCATTAGGGAACTTTTCCCCATCTGTTTTGGGGCGCAAATCCGAATCGCACCACCGGGTTGCACGAGGGTTTGATACGCCAGTGTTTCCAAGGGAGGGCGTTCGATATAGAATGGAGAGTCCAAGGGAACTGGACCATCAGGGTAGGGAAATTGGGGTGTGAGTGGGTTCCTGGGTTCAGGGTTTTGAGTGAACGGCTCCTCCCATCCCTCTCCTTGATGTTTGGCGTCTGGTTCACTGCAAGTTGTGTAATCCTCTGGGTGTAATTGCAAGTCAAAGGCGGCAAAACAAAGCTTGAGCGTTCTTTGATCAACAGCGGTATTGAGAGACCACAAGCGACTCAAGGTTTTTGTGGATAGGTTGATGCGCTCGCTGAGTTCCTCTAGAGTCAAGCGATTGCCGTTATTTTCGGCGATTTCTACCGCCTGTATCCCTGCCTGTAACCGCTTTAGTCCGACAGGCGTCAAAATCACTCCCCGTCGTCGTTTCATGTTGAATCATTCTATATGATTATCAGTTTCGATCGGTCACACCTGAGTGGAATGTTAATTTTTATAACCTATTGTTCATGAATCCTAGGGAGGATAAACTGTCTTAACTGTCCTTGTTATCTAGCCTATTATATATAACACGTTTAGAGCATTTGTACAACGAAGGACATTTATTTACGAATGCCTTGGTGGTTGTGAAACCTTTGTCTTGTCTAACTCTTAAGCGATGCTCTTGATTTTTTTCTTCACTTTTTCTTCACTTGAGTTGTACGAATCAAATAGACAGTTATACTGAGTTGTACGAATCAAATAGACAGTTATGCCATCATCCCTTTCACTCCATGTCAATAGAATTAAATATTTTTTAACAGTCTGAGATCAATAGATGAAAGTTTCATTAAGCCGGGTACGAATTAAAAAGGATTTCCGCAAAAAAACAGCCGAGTTAAAAATTCTGGTTAACTGTCCTAACTGTCCTTGACCCTTAATTCAATTAATGATTTACTATGAAATTGTTAATACAAATTTACCCAGAGAAAACAGCATGTCGAAAAACAAAGAACTGCAAGTCGTTCCTTTCTTCGCTCGCTTCTTAGAAGCTCAAGCTCCAACCCCGTCAGAGAAGGCTCCTTACCAGACACTGAAGTATCCTTCGGATTTTGAAGATTACTAAGTCTCGCCATCTGAAGTCCAAATTAAGGGAGTAGCTTTAGAGAGGCGCTATTCAAGTCTCAGGTGATCAAATTAGCTCAAGCTACTCCCAGCTAAACCCCGTCTAGGTTGAAACCCGTAGTTTTTCTCTAGGAGAATCTCTGGTTTTAAACTTAGACGGGGTATAGGGTAAAATATCTCATCTGAGGGAGCAGGTCAGGGATAGCACAAAATGTTCTCGTAGGTTGGGTAAGCTGTCATGCATTTAAATTGGGTATTAGTAGCGAGCAAGATGCTCGCACTACAAGGATTTCATGATTCTTGACATTAAGGTTTAAATGCCGAACAGCTTAGAGCGTAAGCGAAACCCAAGAGGCTAGCGATGGCGTTGGGTGTGGTTCCTGATGCTGTTGGCTTTCTTCGGAAAACCTAACCCCCCAGTCCCCTTCGCTTTTAGATCCCCCTTCCGTCCCCCTTAAAAAGGGGGAACCATCTCCCCATCTTTCCTTGCTCACCCGACAACTTATTCAGCAAGCCTTATTTATGTCTCTGTCGCCAGACGTTGTTTTATTAATCACTCATAGTGGGGATTTCTTCACCCTAGATAGAGTCGCAGAAGCGGTGTCAAAAAAAGGGGCGCAACCCTTTCGCTTGGACACCGATAAGTTTCCTTTAGAGGTGGAACTCACAGCGCAGTTTGATCACAATAAACAGTATCACACAATCAACTATGGCAGACAATCTATCCAGACAGAGCAGGTAAAAGCGGTGTGGATGCGCCGGATTTGGGAGCCACAACTGAGTCAGGAATTAGCGCCAGAATATCAACAAGCCTGCATCAACGAATCCCTAGCTACCTTGGATGGATTTTGGGACAGTCTCAGAGATGCGCGTTGGGTGGATAATTTAGAACGGATTAATGTGGCTAACAACAAGCTACGCCAACTACGAGTTGCATCTGAAGTGGGTTTTGTTATCCCCAAAACTCTAGTTACGAATAACGCTGAATCTGCACGGGAGTTTTTCCAACAGGTTCAGGGAAAAATGGTGAGTAAGTTACTCAAATCACTTTCCCGCAGTATGGAAGCCACGTCATTCTTTGTCTATACCAGCGTGGTTAAACCAGAAGACTTGGAAGATGCTGAGTCACTACGCTATTGTCCCATGGTGTTTCAAGAGCAAATTCCCAAGCAGATGGAATTGCGGGTGGTCTATGTCAATGGTAATGTATTTGTCGGGGGATTAAAATCGTCGGTTTATGAAACAGCTACAGTCGATTGGCGTCGCCCCGGAGTTGAGGTTGGTGCATGGGAACATCATCAGCTTCCGGAAGCATTAGTACGTCGCCTCCAAGCTTTTATGGGTAAATTCGGGCTTTTCTTTGGCGCCTTAGACTTCATCCTTACTCCATCCGGAGAGTATGTCTTTTTGGAAGTTAATCCTATCGGCGAATGGGGAATGCTGGAGCGAGATTTAGGCTTGCCAATTTCCAGCGCGATCGCAGACACCCTGATTTCCATTTAGAGACGTAGCAAAATACGTCTGGAACAACCTCTGACGAATGATAAATAACCAATGACAGTATTAATTATTACCTACAGTAACGATAACGAAAGTATTCCTCTGGTGATGGAGGCGATCGCGGATCAAGGTGGAAAAGCGTTTCGATTTGACACAGACAGATTTCCCACGGAAGTTCAACTCGATATTTACTCCGGCGATTCTGAGCGACTCATTATTACCGATGGGGAACAAACCCTCGATTTAAGTGAAGTATCCTCAGTTTGGTATCGGCGGATCAGACATGGACTCAAAATTCCCGAAACCATGGATCAACAGTTTAGAGAGGCTTCACTGCGGGAAACTCGCTGCACGGCTCAAGGGATGATTGCTAGTATCAAAGGGTTCCACCTCGACAGCCTACCCAATGTTGAGCTAGCTAAAAATAAACAACTCCAATTGCAAGTTGCCCGAGACGTTGGACTCCTTACCCCGCGCACCCTCACCACCAATAATCCAGCCGCTGTTAAACAATTTGCCCAAGAGTGTAAAGGGCAAGGAATGATTACCAAAATGCTATCTCAATTCGCCATTTACGGTGAGCAGGGGGAAGAGCAAGTTGTTTTCACCAATCGAGTTACCGAAGAGGATCTAGAGCATCTGGAAGGACTACGTTTTTGTCCGATGACGTTTCAGGAAAACGTACCAAAGGCGCAGGAATTGCGGGTAACGATTGTGGGAAACCGGGTATTTACAGCAGCAATCGACTCCCAACGTTTGCAGGGAGCTACTCACGATTGGCGCAAAGAAGGTAGCGCTTTAGCCAAAGATTGGCAGGCTTACACCTTACCCGAAGATGTCGAGAAAAAACTGCTCCAACTCATGGCTTATTTTGGCTTAAACTATGGAGCGATTGATATTATTGTCACTCCCGATAATCGGTATGTATTCTTGGAAGTCAACCCGGTTGGGGAGTTTTTCTGGATGGAGATGTTTCCACCAAAGTTTTCCATTTCCCAAGCTATTGCGGAGGTTCTGCTCACGACTAAAAAATGAGTGGTTTCCGGTTCGATTGGGAGATTTGATAGAGCAACCTGGAGATGAAACTGGTGTGATCAATACAGACGATACTCAATTTGTGCTGACATTTGATAGCCAGGATGATTATATCAATTTGGGCAGGACTGATCTGGGTGGTGTTTTGGCTCAGGGGAGTGCAGCCTTGACGATTTCTGGATGGGTAAAGCCTGAACAACTCACCAATAAAGCCACCAGTTATGGGACGCGCAATGTTTTTTTCGCCCGTGCATCCAATCGATACAGCGATAATTTTGAGTTGGGGATTAGTGAAGATGGAAATCTAGATGTATACATTGATGAAACGGTTAACCGGGTTGTCCAAACTTTTGGCAATGGAGAATTAACGATTGGACAATGGCACTTCTTTGCCTTGGTTTTTAATCAGGGAGAGTTAAGGATTTATCTGGATGACCATGACTATAAGGGAAGCTTAACCGGGTCAACTTTAAACAACGCATCGAGTCCAGTGACTCTAGGGGCAACATTACACGATCGCATCTATTTTACCGGACAATTGGCGAATATTAGCGTCTGGAATTGCGCTTGTTCTCCGGTGGAAATTCAGAGACATCGTGTTCAGCCTCTAGTCGGG
Source organism: uncultured Coleofasciculus sp. (assembly GCA_937127375.1). GTDB lineage: Bacteria > Cyanobacteriota > Cyanobacteriia > Cyanobacteriales > Coleofasciculaceae > Coleofasciculus. Next base: position 8,988 of record CAKZMA010000518.1, read on the forward strand.
AATGAACCTGGATTAGTCGCCTATTGGCGATTAAATGAAGGACAAGGAAAAACCGTTAAAGACCAAATCGGAAATGGCTATCATGGCAAATTACATGGTAATCCTCGTTGGGATTTATGCCAAAGTCCTTATCTACTTACTCACTTATCGAATCCGGATTTATTACCCGAAACTAAGATAACATTAGGGAATAATCCACCTCAAGGGTCGGGAACAACAGAGACAAGGAAAGATAGGGATAACCTTGCCACTATGGAAACATCTTTACCCCCCCAACCTCAATCAGAGGAAACTCAAACAGAGGAAACTGAAACAGAGGAAACTGAAAGTGAGCCAACAAATCAAACCGAAATTTCCATCACCAATCAACAGCCGGAACCCACTCAAAATTTAACCCGGGAGGAATCGCAAACAACAATGAATACGACAGCAAATTTTAAGTATAAAATACTGGCAATTGATGGCGGCGGGATTCGGGGCATTATTCCCGCCATCCTCCTCGCTGAAATAGAAAAGCGCACGCAAAAGCCGATTTTTAGTTTATTCGACTTAATTTCTGGCACATCAACTGGCGGAATTCTGGCACTTGGACTGACTAAACCGCGATTAGATGCCCAAAAATCGGATAGTACACCGATGGCGGAATACAGTGCTGAAGAACTTATTCAAATGTATGTTGAGTATGGCGCAGAAATTTTTTACGAGCCATTCTTTGAAAAGATCCTTGGTCCGCTCGAAGATTTACTTGCCCAACCCAAATATGCCTCTGAGGGACGCGAGGAAATTGTCAGACAATATTTAGGCAACACACCATTGGATCAGTGCCTGAAAGAGATTTTTGTCACCAGCTATGATATTGAACAACGAATTCCCATCTTTTTTACTAGCAAACTGGCAAAAGAAGAGACAGAATCAAGAAAATTCCGCAAATTGTGCCTCGGTTTTAGCCTCACCGATGCAGCGATGGCAACCAGCGCCGCGCCTACCTATTTTGCACCCCATCACGTTGCCACAACCCATAATCCCAATGGCTTTTATACCTTAGTCGATGGTGGGGTGATTGCCAATAATCCAGCCCAGTTAGCAATTATGGAAGCAAAGATGAGTTGGCAAGAAAGACAAGAAATTCTCCATACTGATGAGATATTGCTGGTTTCCTTGGGCACAGGTTCTTTAACCAGTATCTATCCCTATAACGAGGCTAAAAACTGGGGACTGTTACAATGGGCAAGACCCCTGTTAAACATTTTATTGGATGGGGGTAGTGAAGTCGTCGCCGGACAATTAGAACGGTCGATGAAATCTAGCCAAGATGGGAAACGATGTTATTATCGGTTTCAGACATTCTTAACCAGTGAATTGGAAGCGATGGACAATGCCCAATCCGAAAATATTCGTCAGCTCCAAGCCTTAGCCCAGCGAGTCGTTATCGAAAAAAGTAGAGAAATTGATGAGTTGTGTAATCTTTTGGTAAGCTGAATAGAATTCGTGTTTTGACCAATAGTGTAAGGATTTAAAAGAACTCAAATGGACGAAATCGTTAAAAAACTTGCAGGTTTAGGACTTCCTGGCATACTTTTGGTAATTGCTATAACGCTCGCCGGCGGAAATTCTGCCGCTGTGATTCCATTACTCGCGATATTGGGAGGTCCACTGGGGATTGTCGGCGGTTTAGGGATTCTGGGGTTGACCACAGTTGTAGGAGACGCGCTCGCCGGATATGGAATTGAAGCGATTCTCAAGGGGATTTATACAGAACGTAGCAAAACCGAATCCGTGAGATTTCTGATCAAAGAAATTAAAGATTTACCCCTTACCGAGGATTTAAAACTCAAACTTCAACACCATCTAAGTTCCGGAAATAGTACCAATTCAGAAGAGGTGCAACCGCCAAGAACCGTTGAAATTGTTGATGAGGACTGATTGTTAGGACATCGGTCAAGAAACCGAGTTTCTTTGGGTGAAAGCTTGATCTGAGAGTTGTCATCCTCACAAGAAACCCGGTTTCTCGGGATACTTGACCGGTGAACCCCATTATTTTAGACTATGCAAGCTCAACTTTTTCGTGACAAAACCGTAACCAATCCGATTTTGCCGTTCACCAAATTTTGGCAGTCGCTCAAAGTCGTCGCTCAACCCTATTGGTATCCCACAGAACCGGGAGCAAGAGCCTTTTCCGAAGTGATTCGCGCTTGGGGAATGCTGGCGCTTTTGATCCTATTAATCGTCTCTCTGGTCAGTGTAAATGCGATCGGCAGCTTCTGGAATCGCTATGTCCTGGATATTATCATAGAAGAGAGGGATCTATCTAAATATATTAGTACCTTGTGGGTTTCTACCCTGTTGATTTTCGGGGTTACGCTCTTAGTCGGCTTTTCGCAATATGTCAGAAAAAGAGTAGCTCTGGATTGGTACAAATGGCTCAATAATCATATCTTGCAAAAGTACTTTCGCCATCGCGCCTATTATAAAATCAATTTTAGCTCTGATCTGGACAACCCCGATCAACGTCTATCCCAAGAAATCGAACCCATTACCAGTAGCGCTCTGAGATTTTCAGCGACATTTCTGGAAAAAACCCTGGAAATGGCAACATTTATCGCTATTCTCTGGACAATATCGGAAACAATCGCAATTTATCTAGTTGTTTATACGATTATCGGTAACTTAATTGCCGTTTATTTGACCCAAGAACTCAATAAAATTAATCAAGAGCAACTTCAATGTAAAGCCGACTACGCCTATTGCCTAACTCATGTTCGGAATCACGCGGAATCTATCGCTTTTTTTCAGGGAGAAAATCAAGAATTAAACATCATTGAGCGACGATTTAGTAATTTCATTAATGTAGCGGAACGCCGACTAAATTGGGAGAGGGGTCAGGATATATTTAACCGAGGCTATCAGTCGGCTATTTCTCTGTTTTCCATGTTCATCCTCACCCCTTTATTTATTACCGATCAAATTGACTATGGAGAAATCAGCCAAGCGAGTTTATGTAGTTTACTATTTTCTCAGGCTCTCGGACAATTAATCGGTGAATTTGGCTCGTCAGGACAATTTTCCAGTTACGTTGATCGCTTAGCCGAGTTTTCGGATAGGTTAACCGCCGTTATCCAGGAACCGAAACAAGTTAGTCAAATAAATACGATCGAAGAAGACCGCATCGCTTTCGATGATGTTACCTTAAAAACACCAGATTACCAGCAAACGATTGTCACCAACTTATCACTATCAGTCCAACCCGGAGAAGGGTTATTAATTGTTGGTCCAAGTGGGAGAGGGAAAAGTTCCCTCTTACGTGCCATTGCGGGTTTATGGAATGCAGGAACAGGGTGTCTCGTGCGCCCCCCGCTCAATGATATGTTGTTTTTGCCCCAACGCCCTTATATAATATTGGGAACATTGCGGGAACAGTTACTCTATCCTCGGACGAATCGTCAAATGAGCGATCGCGAACTTGAAGCGGTTTTGCAACAGGTTAACCTGCACCATTTGTTGACTCGTGTAGAGGGTTTTGATACAGAAGTCCCTTGGGAAAATCTATTATCCGTGGGAGAACAACAACGCCTTGCTTTCGCCCGATTATTAGTGAATCGTCCCAGCTTCACAATACTTGATGAGGCAACCAGTGCGTTGGATTTGAATAATGAAAGAAATTTATATGAACAGTTACAACAATCCAATTCAACATTTATCAGTGTTGGACATCGAGAAAGTCTGTTCAGTTACCATCAATGGGTGCTAGAACTGGCACAAGAATCTAGTTGGCAACTTGTATCTATGGAGGATTATCGACAGCAAAAAGCGATCAGGGCAAATCCCCCGGAAATAGAGCAAATTATCGAGGATTCTCCTAACCTAGAGGATTCTCCTAACCTAGAGGATTCTCCTAACCTAGAGGATTC
>CAKZMA010000519.1 GCA_937127375.1 uncultured Coleofasciculus sp.
GAGGTTCAAAGGTGGGAAGGAACTTTAGCGGGTGGAACAAAACTGGGCGTGGGGGTCTAACTACAAATTCTATCTTGTAGTTCAATACACTGATAAACATAAAGTTTAAGGCTAGGAAAAGTTTCAATGCCCAAAGTTTTTATCATTCCGCACTATCACTATAAAAATCAATTTTCTAAATTTTTAAGTAAGGCAAATCAAACTCAGGAAAGTTTTGAATTCTATCTTTTGCCTCCAGAGACTGAGAATGAGACACCACTAAGAAAAACTGTTGCTGATTATACAGAAATTCTAGCCTTTCTAGATAATCAAAAGAAACGGATGGGATTAAGTTTAGAAGATCTTCTTATAGCTTTCTACGATGGTGTAATCACTGCATCAGAACACGGTCTTACCAATCTATTTATTGCTGGAGCTAATCGAGAAGATCCTTATCCTTGCACTGCTGCGGTTTCTTTAAAATTTATTTCATGGGGTATCCTTGAGCAAAAATATGACTATTCACTCCAGCGTCATGCTTTATTTCATCTTGTCATGTGTACTTTAATTGGTGCCTATACAAAAGTTGCTGCCCATCAACAAACTTACGGGTGTCTTCTTGATTTCAACAACCAACTGGTTGATTTCAATCGTAAGCTTCAGATGGGTTATTATTTATGCTCAAACAACCAAAGTGATTGCTATGCTGCTATGCAGTCTGAGCGTTATGGCAAGTCAATCATTAGACTAGGTGAAGTTCTAAGAGATGATGTTGATAAGGAAGAGGTTATAAAAATTATTCAGAATATACAGCAGATAATGACTTCAAATGAGCTAGGCAACATTCTGGATCGCATAGTCAATGGTCAGCATACTGAAGCTGACATCGCTACCTTGCATCGGTTACTGAGTGAAGGGAAGCACGAGCGTCTGTTGCAAGTGGGGAAATACCACGTCAACATTGGTCAGGGACAAGATATCAAGGTTGGCGATCGCGTTTACCAAGGACTCGATGCAGAAGCTGTTCGAGAAGTAGTTCGTGCTGTACTTCAAGGTTATAACGCCAGCGACATTCGCGGAATTGTGCGCTCTGTTCTCAAAGAAGATTTTCCCAACATGGCTCAACCTGACCACTCTCAAAGTAGCTTACAGAAAACGATTTTAGTCCTCGCCTCCAGCCCCAAAAATGAAGCGAGACTGCGCTTAGATCAAGAAGTGCGGGAAATTGATGAAGGGTTGCGACGGTCACAGCAACGAGACAAGTTTACTCTACAGCAACGCTGGGCGGTTCGTCCTGATGATTTGCGCCGTGCCTTGTTAGATTTGAATCCTCAGATTGTTCACTTTTGCGGACATGGTTCGGGGGAAGATGGTTTAGTTTTAGAAGATAATGCTGGGTTAGCACAACTTGTACCCACTCAAGCCTTGGCAAATTTATTCAAACGATTTGCGACGCGAGGACTCGAATGTGTGGTTCTTAATGCTTGCTATGCAGAGGTTCAAGCTAACGCGATCGCCGAACATATTGATTATGTTGTCGGGATGAATAGTTCGATTGGAGATAAGGCAGCGATTAAGTTTGCAGTTGGTTTCTATGATGAACTGGGGGCAGGTTACTCGTATGAAGATGCTTATCACGGTGGTTGTGACGCGATCGCGCTGCAAGGAATTCCCGAAGAACATATCCCAGTCTTGAAACAGCTAAAAAAAAAGTCCAATTAGAGCCAGCCAATCGAGTTGATGAACTGGTTCAACAAGTGCGATCGCGCCTCCACGATGACATCCAATCTTTACATGGCACGATGCCGCTTTGGGGTGTGGATCGTTGGGTGCCGTTGGGTGAGTTGTTTGTGGATGTCAATATTCTGGAGGAGTTGAGCAGTAGTCGTCGCTCGGAACTGGATGACCTGTGGCAGAATTTCAGCCACAATCCCAGCTATCGCAGTTTAGATCGCATTGGCTTGGGCAAAGAGCGGCAACGGGTGTCAGGGTTGGAGGTGTTGGCGAGGAATACGAACCTGATGGTAGTGGGTAAACCGGGTTCGGGGAAGACGACGTATTTGCAGCGAGTGGTGACGGAGTGTAATGCGGGAAATTTACAAGCGCACCGGATTCCCGTGTTGATTAAACTGCGAGAGTTTGTGGAGGATGGGCGTGAGGTTGCCTATTCGCTGGAGCGTTATCTAGAGCGGTGCTGGCGGTTATCGGATGCCGAAACTCAGTTGGTACTCGATCGAGGTCGGGCGTTGGTGCTGCTGGATGGGTTGGATGAGGTGACGGGGGAGGATGGGAAGAACATCACGAAGCAAATCAAGCGGTTTGCTCGTGCCTATCCGCAGGTGCAGGTGATTGTGACGTGTCGGACGCAAAGCCAGGAATCGCGGTTTGAGCGGTTTGATTATGTGGAGGTGGCAGATTTTAATGAGCCGCAGGTGAGGGCATTTGCCGAGCATTGGTTTAAGACGGTGATGGGGGATGAGTCGGCGGGACTGGCGAGGGCGCGGGAGTTTCTGGGGCTGCTCTTTTTGGAGGCGAATAAGCCGATTCGGGAGTTGGCGATTACGCCGATTTTGCTGAGTTTAACCTGTGCGGTGTTTCACCAGACGGGGAAGTTTTACTCGAAGCGTTCCAAACTCTATGAAGAGGGGTTGGAGTTACTGCTGGAGCAATGGGACAAGTCGCGGGAGATTGAGCGGGATGAGATTTATCGGGATTTGTCGGTGGAGCGAAAGCTGGAGTTATTGAGCTATCTGGCGGTGAAGAAGTTCGAGCAACCGCAGTATGTATTGTTTGAGCAGGCGGAGATTGAGGGGTATATTGCGGAGTTTTTGGGGATTGGACAGCGGGATAGTCGGGTGGTGTTGAGGGCGATTGAATCTCAGCATGGGTTGTTGATTGAGCGAAGTCAGAAAGTTTGGTCATTTTCACATCTGACGTTTCAAGAGTATCTCACTGCCAAATGGTTCGTTGACCATGCTCATTGGCAAAGTTTAGCCAACTATATTACGGACAACCGCTGGAGAGAAATATTTTTGTTAGTAGCGGTCATGGTCAGGGATGCTAATGAATTACTGCTATCAATGAAGATCAAGGCTTATGAAATCATTGCATTGCATGACAAGTTACAGCAGTTTTTCAACTGGATCGTATCCAAGTATTTTTCAATTAAAATTAATAACTTGTCCCTCAATGAGTTTGAAAAAAAGGTATATGGTTTGAATGAGTGTTTGTGTTTAATAATTAGTTATGGATTTAGCGATCAGCTCGCAATTAAAAATAGCTTATTTTTAAATTTTATTGACATTAATACAAGGCATATCAACAATTTTAAACTTAATCGCATAAAAAAACTATTTATAGATAGTCAAAAAAATGAATTCAATTTAAGTGATATCGACTTGAGTGAATCAATTATCTTAAGTAAGATCGATTCGAGTGAACCAATCATTGCAAGTTTTAAAAAACTTAAACTTTTTGGGTTAGCACTTGTGTTTTTAGGATTTCAATTTATTATTGCAAATGGTGAGCAACAAAAAATGGATTCAATAAAAGGAGAAATCGAACCCATTAAAAAAGAAATTAAAAAAAAACTAAATGATTTAGAGACAAACAAAGATGATTTTACGTCTATTAAATTATATATAAATGCCAATTATTTGATTTTATCATGTTTATTAATATCAGTAATAGGTATAGAGATTGATCGCTATTGGGTGGAAGTTGGGCAACTTCTGACTCATCTCGACTACCATTGAGAATGCGATCGAGCATCGCTATCAACTCATCAGGGGTAGGCATTTACTGAAGGTTAACATGGGGCTATTTGCTTCATTTTAGTATGCCCATCAACTTTCTCAAACTGTAAGTACTTGTACTCAGTGCTTTGACATTACCAGGTAGGGGAAAGAGAATAGAGTAAGACTCTGTGGAAGAAAAAAGTAAGTGTTGGCTCGGCTCCTCAAGCCTAGAACAGGCTTTCCGATGCCAAATATTCAACTAAATCGAATTGACAGGTTTGTCGAATTTATATAACTGTCGATAGGCTTGAGGAAGCCAATCCGGATAGATAGTACAATCTCTCTCTTTTAAAACGAGATACAGAATGCCACTTCCAGGATTTCGATTGGCTTTGATTCGAGTTAGAGCAATATAGAGAGTATTCCACTCCTGTTGAAGTTCTTCTAGAGATTGTTGGGAGTGGGTAAAGGGGATCTCCTCTGGATAGAGGAGGAAAACGACTTCAGCTTCTGCACCTTTAGCACTGTGAATACTGAGTAAGTGAATGGATGTAGACTTCCTAGAGTTGAAAATTTGATTAATCGTTGTTTGCCACTTTTGGAGCGTGGCAGGTTTGTAAGTATCGTAAAGGGTGCGGATACTTTCTATAAAGTCGGCAAATTCTGCTTGGGAACCGAGTGGTGGACAATTCCAGATGTCCATCCCCAGGGGATTTTGATTT
>CAKZMA010000520.1 GCA_937127375.1 uncultured Coleofasciculus sp.
CTATTGCCTCACCCAGAAAACGTGTGCTGGAATACCCTGAGGGTTGAGTTCGACATAGTTATGTCCGCCCAACCAGGTGTAGTGGGTATCGCTGAGTAGATCATGGAGATAATATTCCCGATAGGGGTCAATCCCTAAGGATTCTAAGGGCAAATCAATGAAGCCTGCTTGCATCCACTGAGGGTCAAAACTGACCACCATTAGCATCACATCCTTGAAATCCTCAGTCTGTTTGCTGTAACAAATAATATGGTGATTATCCGTGTGATGAAACCGCAAACTGCCGTTACTTTGCAACGCGGGATGTTCCCGACGGGCAAAATTGACCCGGGTAATCAAGTCTTTGATTGTATAAGGACTATCTAAATCCCACTCCCGAATCTGATATTTCTCTGAGTGTAAATACTCTTCGCTACCGGGTTTCAGCGCCCGATTTTCGCACACTTCAAACGCGGGTCCATAAACCCCATAGTTTGCCGTTAAGGTTGCTGCTAGCACTAAGCGAATAATACAGGCAGGGCGTCCCCCATGCTGAATAAACTCATGCAAAATATCGGGGGTATTGGGCCAAAAGTTAGGGCGAAAGATGTCGTAGGCGGCGGTTTGGGTGAGTTCGGTGAGATATTGGGTCATTTCCCACTTACTATTACGCCAAGTGAAATAGGTATAGGATTGGGTAAATCCTAACTTGGCGAGGCGATACATTACCTTGGGACGGGTAAAGGATTCCGAGAGGTAAATTAAATCGGGATAGGTTTGTCTCAAATCCGCAATCACCCATTCCCAAAAGTCGAATGCCTTGGTATGAGGGTTATCGACTCGGAAAATCCGCACGCCTTTTTCAATCCAAAAGAGCATGACACTCCGTAGTTCTTGCCACAGATTTTGCCAGTCTGGGGTTTCAAAGTCAATCGGATAAATATCCTGATATTTTTTCGGCGGATTCTCGGCGTATTGAATCGTCCCATCAGGGCGACTACGGAACCATTGGGGATTTTCTTTAACGTAGGGGTGATCTGGAGAACATTGGAAGGCTAAGTCTAGGGCGATTTCAATCCCATGTTCGGCGGCTTTGGCGACAAATTCTTCAAAGTCAGCCATGGTTCCTAACTGAGGATGAACCGCCCTGTGTCCGCCTTCGGCTGCACCAATACCCCAGGGTACACCTACATCGTCAGGTTGGGCGACATTGGTGTTATTTTTCCCTTTGCGATATTGTTTGCCAATGGGGTGAATCGGGGGTAAATACAGGACATCAAACCCCATACTGGCAATATAGGGTAAGCGGGCTTGAGCATCTTTGAATGTGCCATGTTTGCCCGGTTCACCACAGGAACGGGGAAACATTTCGTACCAGGTGCTAAACCTTGCCCGTTCTCGGTCTACGATAATTCTCAGTTCTTTGTGGTAGGTGCTAGCAAATTTGCGATCGGGGTATTTTGCCATTAGAGTCGCCAGTTCTGGGGAAATGGCTTTATCGCCTAAAATGGGTTGGGCGACATCTTGCGATCGCAATGTCGTGACCCAGGTTTTCAACTGTGCCGCATCATCCCCACTGGCACGTTTCACCGCGTCTTCGACTAAGTTTGCCCCAATCAGCAAGTCAACTGACACATCCTGTTCGGCTGCCAATTTCTTGGTCATGTCCCGTTGCCAGGATTTAAAGTGGTCAGCCCAGCCCATAATGGTATAGACATAATCCCCCATCTCTGATACAGTAAACTCTCCCTGCCAGCGATCGTTCACCGTTGGCGTCAGGGGAACCTCAAACCAGGTTTGGGATTTTTGGGGACGGTACAAAATGACACCCGATACGGCATCATGACTGTCACAGAACATATCCACTTCCACATGGACTCGTTCCCCAACCGTCCGTTTGATGGCAAAACGACCCCCATCAATTTGGGGCAACACACCCTCGATTTGAACTCGTCTCCGACCTTCCTCTGGCAATGGCAGCATGATCAACACGTCCTTTAGCTTTAGCTTCTAAAACAGTCGCAGGTGCCCCTTACTGTCATACCGCTTTATCCTTCAGCCCTTACTACTGTTCCTTTGACTCTTGCTAAGGGACTGAAGTTGGTGTAACTACCTAACTGTAAAGCGTTTCGATAAACCTGTCCGACTGCTACCTTAGTTAACTTTACGAATTAATGTCAAGATTTCTATGCAAAATGTTAATAAATGAGACCATAGTCGAAAAGCTTACAGCCAGTAGACTACAGGAAACGGTCAAGCGACGCATCTGACCGAGGGAAGAGTTATTTTTTCCAGAAAGGATATTGGCATATTTACTGGGTTCATACTTGATGGTTTGTGGCGATGAACTCGGTTGGTATAGCAGTAAGTAGGTAGGGGCTGCTGAATAAGTCTTGTGGTGGGGAGAGGCAATAGGCAATAGGCAATGGGCAATGGTTTCAACCCTCTGTCTAGGGAAGTAAGTGAGGTCTCTCAGATCCCCGACTTCTTGGAGAAGTCGGGGATCTTGCTTAAAGTCTCTCACTTTATATAAAACGCCAAACCCAAACTATAAAAGCATTTGGCGACAAAACCCAAAATAATGTATTTTTTGTCTTGACAGAGAACCTCTGTCTATTCTATATATAATTTATACAAAGTGATTTTTATGAGAAAAGGGATAATCCTTGTGATAAATCCCTGCCCATCCCCAATGCAACGATAGAGATGTCAAGCCACCAATCCCCACCCAACCAGCGTCAACGCCGCACTCTGCGTAAATCGGGCGGTGAATACCTCACCCCCTTTCAGCGCAAACGACTGCAAAAAAATCTGCAAGAGGACTTATCGCCAAAATATCGCCAGCGCCTGCAAATCATGCTGTTAGCCGACGAGGGGAAAACCCAAGCCCAAATTTGTCAGGCGTTGAACTGTTCCCCCATCACCGCCCGACATTGGATGCTGATAGCCCGTAGCGGCGAGGCGCATCATTGGCAATCCCATCCGATTGGACGTCCTAAAGCCGTGAATGACGAGTATCTGCAACGCTTACAAGAATTAGTCACTCAGAGTCCCCGCGACATTGGCTATTCCTTTCGCAACTGGACCGCCCAGAAGTTAAGCAAACACCTGGCTACAGAATTTGGCATAGAAGTTAGCGATCGCCATATTAATCGATTGTTGAAAAAAATGGGACTCTCGACTCGCCCCAAACCCACTCAACCCGACACTCCCACCCATCCAGAGGAGGATTCAGACAAGCGGATTGTGATTAGCAACCTCACCCCCAGCCATACCCCGAAAACCCAGGATGTCTGGCAATTCAATCCGATTAAAATGAGTTGAGGTGCAAACCCATTATGGTACAAACTCCACCCCGAATTTCCCGTCAACATCTTAGTGATTGTCTCGGACATGATTTTAGTGAATCGCAATTCACTAATTGTCTGAAACAGATCAAAATCCTTGAACCCAAACTCGGTCAATTTTGGCAATCGGATCAATCTGAAGCCGGACTTTATCTGATTATTACGGGCAAAGTTAGACTCATTGACGCCAACGGTGAACTGATTACCACGCTGAAACCAAAAGACACCTTTGGTGAAGTCACCTTTTTTCCCGATGAACCTTTTCAACCCTACTCCGCTAGGGCATCCCGTCATCTCCAATTATCCTACATTCCCCCAACCCTCCTCTTTTCCCTCGTCCAAAACCATCCTCATATTCGTGACCATCTGTATCATCGGGCAAAAGTCAAGAATTCCCAGTTTAGTTCAGGGGATAATTTAGCCGTAACTCCAGTAATCCCAGAGGAAGAGAACACCCCCGAAGTATTAACAAACGGGCAGCAAACCATCAGCAAAGCCGACTTTCCCAATCCTACCCAGACAGTCGGTCACCTCTGGCAACGGATCACGCGCCGCTATCCTTTTTATGCCCAACAAAGTGCCTCTGATTGTGGGGCGGCTTGTTTGGTGATGGTGGGTCGGTATTGGGGGAAAAAATTAAGTGTAAACCGCCTCAGAGATATCGCCAATGTTAACCGCAATGGGGCATCTCTACGCGGACTATCCGCCGCCGCTGAAAGTATTGGCTTTTCCACGCGACCCGTAAAAGCTAGTTTAGACCAACTCGCCCAACAACCGCTGCCGGCAATTGTTCACTGGGATGGAAATCATTATATTGTAGTCTATGAAATTACAGCAAATCAGGTGATTGTCGCCGACCCCGCCATTGGTCAACGCGGTCTGAGTTGGGATGAATTTAACGCCAGTTGGACAAATTATTCCCTCCTCTTACAACCTACCGCTTTATTACAGGAAACCGAGGAGGAGACGACTCCATTCTGGCAATTCTTTGAATTAGTTAAACCCCACGGATTTGTCCTCATGGAAGTCTTTATTGCTTCCCTACTGATCCAAATCTTTGGATTAATTACCCCCCTATTCACCCAACTCCTATTAGACCGAGTAGTTGTCCAAGGAAGCAACCTCACCTTAACGGCTGTTGGTTTAGGGATGCTAATTTTTGGTCTGTTCCGCGTCGCCATGACCGGATTGCGGCAATATTTATTAGACCATACCGCGAATAAGGTGAACTTAGCCCTAATTGTCGGCTTTATTCGCCATACCTTCCGCCTCCCCCTTTCCTTCTTCGAGTCTCGTTATGTGGGGGATATTATGTCACGGGTGCAAGAAAACCAGAAAATTCAGCGTTTTCTCACCGGGGAAGCTTTATCCATTTTACTCGACTTACTCACGGTCTTTGTGTATGTGGGGTTAATGTTTTGGTATAGCTGGAAAATGGCGCTATTGGCATTAGTGATTGTCCCACCCTTTATCCTACTTGCCCTAATTGCCACCCCATTCCTGCGCCGCATTTCCAGAGAAATATTTAATGCCTTTGCGGTGGAAAATAGTTATCTAATTGAATCCCTCACCGGGGTTCGCACCGTCAAATCCATGGCGGTAGAACAAACCGTGCGTTGGCGCTGGGAAGAACATCTACTGCAATCGGTGAAAAAGATGTTTTCGGGGCAGATTATCAGCAACCGATTGCAAATATTTAGCTCAACCCTAGAAACCATAGTTACCACGGGTTTACTTTGGTTTGGCGCTTGGTTAGTGATTCAAAATGAACTAACGATTGGACAATTAGTAGCATTTAATATGTTAATCGGCAACGTGATTACTCCCTTTGAACGGCTAACCGTACTCTGGAATCAGTTACAGGAAGTGATTATTGCTGTTGAGCGAATTAATGATGTCATTGATACCGAACCGGAAGAAAATTTACAGGCATCGGTGCGGCAAAGCTTACCTGATTTAAAGGGAGAAATTCAGTTTGATCAGGTGACGTTTCGGTATCACCCCGAAAGCGATATTAATGTCCTAGAAAACCTAAGTTTTACCGTAAAGCCAGGTCAAACCGTCGCCCTAGTGGGACGCAGTGGTTCCGGGAAAACCACGATATCCAAGTTAATTTTAGGACTTTATCCGGCAACGGATGGCAAGGTGTTAATTGATGGGCAAGATCTTACCAGTTTATCCCTACAATCCTTGCGCCAACAAATTGGTGTTGTAGACCAAGATACCTTTTTATTTGGTAGCACGATTCGGGAGAATATTAGCATTGGTAATCCCTCAGCCACCCTGGACGAAATCATCACCGCCGCCCAACAAGCTGGGGCGGATGAGTTTATCAAAAAGCTACCCATGGGGTATGAAACCCAGATTGGGGAAGGAGGCGGAATGTTATCCGGAGGACAGAGACAACGACTCGCGATCGCGCGGGCGTTATTAGGCAATCCCCGCTTACTTATTTTAGATGAAGCCACGTCTCATTTAGATGCTGAATCTGAACGAATTATTCAAACCAATTTCAACACAATTCTCCAAGGACGAACCACGTTAATTATTGCCCACCGCCTGTCTACAGTTCGCAAAGCCGATTTAATTCTCGTGTTAGATAAAGGAGTTTTAGTTGAAAGTGGCACTCATCAGCAATTAATGGCAAAACGCGGTCATTATTATTACCTGAATCAGCAACAAATGGATCGGACAGAATAATTGTCATTCGTCAAAACACTGATTTCACGGATTTATTGGATAAATTTGAATGGGGAGGCAAGGGCTTATTAACACTGATTTCACGGAGAATTTGGTTCCTTACTTTTCAAAAGTTATTTGTTATTTGTCATTTATCAAACGCTTCAAAAGCACATCTCCACATTATGAACTCCAACCACACTCCCACCCCTCTGCGAACCTCTGCGCCAACCTCTGCGAACCTCTGCGTTGCCCAAAAAAATCCCCCCTCCGACTGGTCCTATGCAACAAAAGAACTACTAGATACCTTACCCCAGGTTTGGACGCGGGGACTGTTATATTTCTTAATTTTGTTTGCCGCGATCGCACTTCCTTGGGCAATGTTAACTGAAGTCGAGGAAACCGGAAGTTCCAGAGGGCGATTAGAACCCAAAGAACCCACCGTAAAACTGGAATCCTCTGTCGGTGGTACGATTATTAACCTCCCCGTTGCTGAAGGAAACCGCGTCAAAACGGGACAAACCCTACTCACCCTCGAATCTGATATCGTGCGTTCCAAAATTGAGCAACTTCGCAGTCAATTAGACGGTCAAAAAAATCGCCTAAATCAGTTAGCCGTCCTCAAAAATCAGTTAGACATTGCCCTCCATACCCAGCAGCGGCAAAACCAATCCCAAGAACTAGAAAAACAGTCTCAAATTGAACAAGCCAGACAAAACTTGAACGCCCTGGCGAGTACCTACAGCCTGGAAAAAGCCGAAAAACTGGCGCAAGTTAACCAGGCAAAACAAGCCATCGCCTCCAGTCAATCCGCCTACAATCAAGCCCACGTTAATTTAATCGAGGCAAAAGATAAAGTGCAACGATACCGTAAAGCCTTTGAAGCTGGTGCTATTTCTACTGACCGCTTTACTGAAGCACAAAACTTAGTTAAAGTCAACTCAGAACGCTTAGTTCAAGCCGAATCCGACATCTCCCAAGCCCGGTTACGGCTCAAAGAACAACAAGGTAGTTATGACCGAATTCTCCATCAAACCCAAGCTGAAATTGAGCAGGCAAAACTACGCCTACAGGAGCAACAAAAAAGCTATGATACTCTACTTCATTCCGGTAAACTAGCGGTTCTAAAAATACAGGAACAACTCAAAAACCTAGAAACTCAGATTAGCACACTCCAGGCGGAAATCAAGCAAAGCGAAAGCCAAATTGTCGCCAAAGAATTTGAACTCAAGCAACGAGTCTTCAAAGCACCCGAAAGCGGCACTGTCTTTGGTTTACCCGATAAAGGAGTCGGGGCGGTGGTACAACCGGGAGAATTAATTGCCGAGATTGCGCCCCAGGGTTCAACCCTAATTCTTAAAGCCCAAATGCCCACGGCTGAAAGTGGGGCGTTACAGGAAGGAATGGAGGTGAAGCTGAAATTTGATGCCTATCCATTCCAGGATTATGGTGTGGTAGAGGGCAAACTAATTCGCAAATCGCCCACCTCTAAAGTCACTGAAACTGCCCAGGGTCAAGTGACCAATTTTGAGTTAGAAATTGAGCTAAATCAGACCTGTATTGCCACCAAAAATCAATGTTTAGACTTGAAACCTGGAGATACAGCCACGGCTGAAGTAATCGTGCGGCGGCGTAAGATTATTGACTTTATTCTTGACCCATTTAAGAAGTTACAAAAAGGAGGATTAGAACTTTGACGTTTGCTCGTAGTAGGCACTTTAGTGCCATAAAACCCAAGTTCGTAGTAAGCACTTTAGTGCTATAAAACCTAACCCCCCAGC
>CAKZMA010000521.1 GCA_937127375.1 uncultured Coleofasciculus sp.
GGTTTTTGACCGTTTAGGCATCAAAACGAAAGCACTTGTTGGGTCAAAAAATGGATTAAAACCCTTGTGTGGTATACCATCTACACTCATGCAGCAATCCCTACACAAAGCCCCATAAACTCAAGGGTTTACAGGGCTTGCCTTTATATTTGGTGGCGGGAGGCGGATTTGAACCACCGACCTTCGGGTTATGAGCCCGACGAGCTACCAGACTGCTCTATCCCGCGTCGCTTTAAACAGCATAACACCTATTTCCTAAATGTGGCAACTCCAAGCAAAAAAGCCTAGGTGCGGTAGTACAAACAAAGGACAAATGACCAAGGACAAATGACAAATGACCAATCACCCAATTCAAAAACTCATCGAGAGTTCGCCAATCACCTCTAGACGCTTGAACTCACCGAAATGCATAAAGGTTTCTGCCAGACTTTCCGCCACGGCGGGACTAATCCAACCCATTTGTTTCAAAAGCTGAATCGCTACCGCATATTTAGCGCGTTTGGCTCCATCCATGACTTTAATTGTCATACCCAGTCCTTCACCCACACGACCGATACATTGAACCCCTTCTGATCCAGCTTTACTTACCAGTTCGCCTTGGGTCAATCGCATTAATTCTGTATCAAATGCCCCTTCTCCTGCCACTAGGGTAGGATGATGGGTCATTGCCCGAACAATTCGCTCCATTGCCAAATTGTCACCAGAAGCGAGTTGAGCAAAGAGGGTGGCGATTTGAGCGAGTTGCAAAAAATACGTCGGTGCGCCACAGTCATCGTGTGCCAAAATCAACTCTTCTGGTGGCATCCGCATCAATTCTGCGACTTTGCTCAAAACGAGTCGTTGAACGGGGTGATTGTACTGTAAATAACTATCAATAGACCAATTGCGTTGGCGGCAGACAGCAAGCATACCTGCATGTTTGCCAGAGCAGTTGTATTCTAAGGCACTTTGCTTGCCCGGAGGAATCGGACATTGCAAGGCTGATGGGTCAACATCGCAGCGCCAAAGAATCTTAAACACCTGGCGAACCTGTTCCAGATGACCTTGGTGGGAACTACAAATAATTGCCAAATCTCGGTCGTTAAGATTATATCGTTCCAGGGTTCCCGTTGTGGTAACTGCCAGAGCCTGAAACGGTTTGAGTGCCGAACGAATAAAGGTTGATGTTTCTGAATTGCCCGCTACAGATAGCACACGCCCTCGCTCGTCACAAAGGACAGCTTGAGCGTGGTGGATGGATTCGGCTATGCCTTCCCGGAGTAAACGGACTTCGATCGCTGGTGCTTGATTACGTTTTACCCTTGTCATTCGTTATTCGTCATTGGTCATTGGTCATTGGTCATTTGTAAGAGTTTAGGGAATATTGGCAGAAATTAATAGTGTTGGGTTTATTTCCACCAACCAACTTAATTGTTTTGAGGGAAAACCAAACCATAAATTATCAAGAAAGATTCCATAGCAAGCTGCCACTTATGATCAGAATAGCGATAATGCCCAATGTTCGTTGCAGGCGTTGCAGAATGGGCTGAACTTGATAGGAGACGATCAGGCGATCGCGACTCAGGACTTCTGGCGGCTTCGTCCAGGTTTGACCATCATACCAGCCGGACTCTTCATAGCCGATGGTTTCCTGAGATAAGCGATCGCACACGTAAGACCAACCTAAGTACAGTCGCAGTAACACCAATATCAAAAACACGCCAGCACCTGCGCCACCCGCCAAAATAAACTGTACCAGATCCTGGTGCGGCGCAAAACTAGCGGCGGCGACTGGACCCGCTATTAACCAGCTTAAGCCCCAAACCCAAGCCAGCTTGAGTCCATAATCCCCCAATTCTAGCTTCGCCCAACGGAAAAACCAAGAGTCTTTTAATTCTTGGTACTCATGAATCGGTTGTTGTTCTGTCGGTACGGGACAGAAAGAAACGGACGATTCCCTCATAGTGTTTGTTCAGGTTAGGATTGTTGCGAATTGAATTCAACATATTCGGCGTGACCCCAAAATGCTTCTAGATTATAGAACTCCCGTTCCTGGGGCAGCATAATGTGAACAATCACCTCACCGTAATCCTGAAGCAGCCAGCTTCCATCGGCTTGTCCTTCGGTGCGTAGAGGACGCCGTTGCCAAGTTGTTTCCACTTGATCTTCAATCGACTGAGAAATCGCCCTCACCTGTACCCGTGAAAAGCCTGTTACAATCACAAAATAATCAGCAATATAGGAAACATCTGCCACGCGCAGGATGACAATATTGTCGCCTTTGCGATCATCGGCAGCTTGAGCAATGGTTAATGCCAAATCGGGTCCAGTTTTTTGCTCTTGATTGTCGTTGACAAATAAGGTAGATGAGCGTTGAAATTGGTCTTTTGTCATTTGTTTTTTGTCATTTGTCATTTGTCATTTGTTAGAGTTTGATGATTTTTTATAAAACATAACATTTTTCGGTTGATGTCCATTGACCTACTGAGTCAATTCTGGTTTTTGGCTAAAGCGTTGCACCGCCCAGTTCCGAGTTAAGATCATGCGGGGGTGAATCAGGCGACGGGTATTGAGCAGGTGTTTGACACAGTAGTCGCACGTTAGCCAAACGGCTTTGTGCAGATCAACGCGAGCAATTTTCCGCAAATTTTCTAACTCCGGTGTATTGCCACGACCTGGTTCCAGGCTATCGGCTAAAAACACAACGCAGCTCATCTCACTCATTCCTGGATTTCCTAGCGTGTGCAGCGCGATCGCATTGAGTACAGCGTCCTCTTGGATAGCGAACTGCTCTTTAGCCACGATAGCACTGACATCAGCATGTAACAGATGGGGAGTCGCCGCACAGATTGGATCTATATCGATACCGCCCTCCTTAGCCATTCGCAAGAGTCGCTCTGGCTTAAAGTATTTAGCCAGATCATGCATCAATCCGGCTTGAGCGGCTTGCTCCACATTTAAATGATAATGTCGAGCTAATTCCATAGACATCTGCTCAACCCTCAGGATGTGCTGCATCCGGGCTGTCGGAACATTATCGTTTAGCCAGGTTAAAACCTGATCCCGCATTCGGTCACAAAACTCCTCAAGGCTAAGATTGACTCTATACTATAGGTATTGAATCCATTTTATCTCAACGCTTCTGAAGGGAAGCAAAGAGTTGTTCATAGCGATCAAGCGCTCGGTCAAACGCATAATTTTCTTCGGCATACTTTCTGCCTTTCTCACCCAAAGCTTTGACTTTTTCCGGATGGAGATAGAGATCCAAAATTTCGGCGGCTAAATTTTTGGGATCTTCGGGTTTGACCCTAATACCACCGCCACTTCTTTGAATGGCACTGGCGGCTGTACCTTCGGCTGGCACCGAGGCGATGATGGCACGACCGCTTGCCATCAAAACCGGAATTTTTGAGGGCATATTAAAGTCAATAACGTTGTGCTTTTGCAAGACCAAGCCCACATCGGCGGCGGCTAGCATTTCCGGGAGTTTTTCGCGAGGTTGAAACGGTAGCAGGAGTACGTTGGTGGCTTTACAGGTTTGTTTGTATAGCTGCAATTGTTGCAAGGCTTTAGCTTCTGCTTTCACCAGCGATCGCGCTTTCTTTTGGATCTCAATTTGCCATTCTACCAGCGCCCTCGCTTCTTCTTGCTGCAATCGTTCTAACGCTTTTTCTTCTCCCACAATGACAATGGCAATTTCGGGAACGTGGCGCAGGCGAATCGAAGCCTGGATCACGGTTTCTATGCCTTGGCTTAGCGCTATATTCCCGGAGTACATGACCACAAACTTCCCGTTGAGTCCATGCTCTTGACGGAATTCATTAGGTTCTTTCGGTAAAGGTTTGATGAAATCAACATTCACCCAATTCGGAATCAGCTCAATTTTGCTTTCACTGACTCCCTTCTTCCGCAAGTTTTTAATAAACCCATCCGCAATAACACTAATTTTGGTCGCAGTCCGGTAGGCAAATTTTTCCAAAATGGAAAAGATGCGAATCAGCTTGGGATTGGTCAGAATTTCCAGGTGTACAGCAGCATCTGGTAAAATGTCCTGAAGATTTAGAACCACTGGAACTCGGTGTAGCCATCCTAGGAGTGCTGCGGGTACGGCAACGGGTAGTGGTGGTGCTGTTAAGAAAACGATATCGGGGCGCTTACCCTTTAGAGCATGGACAAAACTTGTTGCCACAAAACTAACTTCCAATAATAATCGGTCGATTAAACTGGGTTCGGGGCGAATCCAGACATAGCTGCGCTGAATCGCTACACCGTTGATCACCTCGGTGCAGTATAATTTGCCTTGGTAGTCTTTATAGACTTCTTTTTGAGGATACCAAGGCATACCCGTAACCACCCGAACCTGATGTCCTCGTTTCACTAACCCCTCAGCGAGTTCGGTCATCAGTGGGGCAATGCCAATGGGTTCGGGAAAATAGTTGTAGGAATAAATCAGAATTCTCATAAATTTTAGGAAAGCAAGTGGGACTTACCCAGTTGGGGCTAATTTTTTCGCCAAACTAGCCGAGTGCCTATCAATCAGGATGTCTAGGCTTATGTTCAAGGACATTGCATGGCTCAATTGCTAAGGAAACACCATTATTGTAGAATCTACCTATTGTAGTTGCCTTTATCAGAATGCCGCATCGTAAGAGTAAGTGCAATCAGCTAGAGGCTGGATAAATTCACGGCTTTTACACATTCCTTCAATGGCTGACGGCATTCAATGGCTCACGGGTACGAGTCGTTTTCCCATAAACAAACAATTGCGTTGATCAGATAAGCGTTGATAAGATAGTTCATCCGTGAATTGCTCCATCAAAATTAATCCTCTGCCTGTTTCCTCTAGAAGGTTACAGCCTTTTTGGTGTAAAGCGTCCAACTTAGCTTGCAAATCGAACGGTTGTCCGTGATCCCAAATCCGCATTTCTAAGCGGTCAGCAAATATCTTCAGCTCCAGCTCAATCGGTGTAGTGTGAGGCAAGTAGCGATGAGCGTGGTGAACCGCGTTGGCAAAGGCTTCATCTAGTGCCACTTTACAATCCACACAAAATTGGCAAGGAAATTGGCGCAAGGCTAGCCGATCAAACCAGGCGAAAATTTTAGCAACAGCGTTGATGTCTGTGGCTACCTTGAGATGCGATTGTTTAAGGGGTTTGTCAGGGTGCATCAATCGAAAGCCAGTCCCATATTTTTTTAAGCCGCGCCACTATTTTTAGAAAAAACGACTAAAATTGTTTTGATAATTAATTTGACATCATACATCAAGCTCCAGTGATGCTGGTAGCGTAAATCTAAGTCAATGATGTCCTTAAAGTTGTGGATTTGATTTCGCCCATTGACCTGCCACTCTCCTGTCATACCCGGTTTGACATCTAAACGCTGCCATTCTGGTACCTCATAGTAATCTACTTCGTCGGGTGTTGGGGGTCGAGTTCCAACCAAACTCATTTCCCCTTTCAGGACATTGACAAATTGAGGCAGTTCATCAAGGCTACTTTTCCGTAAAAAGCGACCGACTCGTGTCACTCTCAGATCAGGGGCATTTTCATCCAACGGTTTAATTCTAATTTTACCCTTACTAATATCTTGACTCCCGACATACATGGAGCGGAACTTCAAAATCCGAAATTCTTTGCCCATCCACCCCTTACGGATCTGACTGAAGAAGATAGGACCTCGTGAATCAAGTTTGATGGCAATAGCAATTGGAATAAACAGCAGTGCGGTAATTCCTAAGCCAACGATTGCGCCGATAATATCAAGTCCACGTTTGATCCCAGAGCGGGTGGAAGGGTGAGTGGGTAGTAATGCTGGCGGCTGACTTGATTCAGACAGCAGTTCCACTGTGAGAACTTGATCGAGGTTCGTCATTCTCAAAACCATCATGACCGGAGTGCTAACATTGGTGAGTACCAGTTCAACCTCTTTACTGGTCGCATTTTTGTAATTGTTCACCAACGCCCCAATCCCACAGCTATCGATAAAGGTCGTTTGACGAAAGTCTAAAATAATTTTGGGCGGCAGGGGGTGATTCTGAAAAATTTGCTGGAAGGTTTCTTTGAAAGCCACAGCTTCAAGCACACTCAGGCGAGCCGGAAGTTGCATGACGGGAGTTTCATGCAATAGTATTACTTTAAAATCCGCTTCTGACATTGAGTCACCCATAACAACCTGTATTTTTTGTATTCACCTGTGTTCCTGATGTGTTCCTGACCAATATTGTGTCGTACAATTGCTAACTTAACCGAAAACTCACTTGAATTTACCGATCCTCAAAAAATGTCAGCTCAGACTGGACTAACCGCACGGCTCATTGAACTGTTTTCTGCCATTCAAGGTGAAGGACTCAATGTTGGTACCCGTCAATTATTCATCCGTTTGGCAATGTGTGATTTGCGCTGCCATTTTTGCGATAGTACGAATACCTGGGCAGTTCCCAATTTAGCTTCTGTGGAGCAAACCCCTGGACATCGGGATTTTGAAACTCATCCTAATCCTGTAACCTTTGATCAGTTATTGGCATGGGTTGAGCGGCAAAATTATCCAGGACTCCATGAAAGCATTAGTGTAACAGGTGGCGAACCCCTGTTGCAGGCTTCCTTTTTAAGAGAGTTCTTGCCCGTGGTGCGACACCGAACTGGGTTACCCATCTATTTGGAAACCGGTGGACATCGTCCAGAGCAACTAGCCCAGATTTTACCCTATTTAGATTGTATCGGCATGGATATGAAGCTGCCGAGTGTAAGTGGGGAAGAGTGTTGGCAAGCCCATCGTCAGTTTCTACAACTTTGTGGTTATACAGATGTTGAGGTTTTTGTCAAGCTGATTATTGCCCAAACAACGAACACCGCCGAACTGGAGTTAGCCGCCGAATTGGTTGCAGCGTGTAACCCCAGTATTCCCGTGTTTTTACAACCTGTAACGCCCCTAGCTAAACCCCATCATGCGCCAATGAGCCAGCCAACGCCGACTCAAGTTTTAGAATGGCAAGCGTTGATGAAGCGCCATCTCAAATCAGTGCGCGTCATCCCCCAAACCCATAAGATGATCGGTCAGCTTTAGGCTCTGGATTCCCGTTTGCTTTTTGCTTCAGCTTTGGCTTTAGCCGCACTTTTTTTCAATGCAGCTAGGCGGGCTTCGTAGCGGCGACGTTGACGGCGACTGGGTGTAACTTCAACTAAGGTTTTTAAGGCACTGCCTAGACTCTTGTAGGCGTTGGGGAGAGTGTAGCCAAAGCGAGTAGCCAGGGCGATCGCTTTTTCGTCTGCCTCAATTTCTGCCTTGAGAGTTTTCTCGCCGTTGTTTTTCTGATAGAGTCTCCATCCAGAAACACCACAGAGGGCGAGTGCCAACAGCAGTAGCAATCCATCTTGTACCCAAAGTTCCCCAACAGCGCCTCCCAAACCAATGGCTAGGGCTGCCATTTCCCACCCTTCTTTGGGGATCGTGTCATTCTGAATCCGGGCAACTTCGTGCCAAAATAGAAGATTACGTTGGTCAAGGGCAAACTGCTCCCATTTCACTAAGTCAATTTGCACCTCCACCTCATCGCTACCGATTTCTTCGGTGCGTAACAATGGGGGATTGACCTCAGTCGTTCCTTCCACCATGACCCAGCTTTGCAATTCTGGGGGGAGTAAGGTTTTTAGACGCCGGAGTTCACTCATCTCGGCTTTGGCAGAAGAGGTTGCATAGGATGTCATAAATCTGCCTCCAGGAAACTTAAACCAATAAACAAAGGTATCATGTGACGTTCTCCCCCGTTAAATCGAAGATTATAACGGGGCTTCTCAATCAGAATAGAGATA
>CAKZMA010000522.1 GCA_937127375.1 uncultured Coleofasciculus sp.
GATTGGGGGAGTGGGATGGGGTTCCGGTGAAGGTGCCGTTGTTGGTGTTACGGGTATTGACAAATTTACTGGATAATGCTGTGTATGCGGTGCGGTGTAAGCGGGAGGGGTTGGAGGAGTCTGATGCTTCCTCTGCTTCCGGTTACATCCCCCAGATTCGGATTGAGTGGGTTAACACCGAGCGAAGTCGAGGTGTTGAGGAAAATGAGTCGGTGATTTGGCGGGTTTGGGACAATGGGATAGGGATAAGTGAGTCGGTGCAGAAGCGGTTGTTTGAACCGTTGGTGACGACGAAGCCGATGGGGGAGGGTTCGGGGTTGGGGTTGTATATTGTCTATGAGTTAGTACAAAAGTATCAGGGGGCGATCGGGGTTAAGTCTCAGGTGGGGGAGTATACGGAGTTTGAGGTGGTTTTTCCCAAGAGTCAGTTGGTGTTTGAGGGATAGAGGGAATAAGTTATTCCGCTTCGGCTTCAATCCACCCTCTGACCATTTCAATCGGAATACCAATTGGGGCAAATAACACTTTCAACACTTCGATTCCGCCCTCTTTTAGGCTGAAGTTCCCCCCGTGCGTATGTACTATACCCAGGCTAAAGCCTTATTCCGTGGTGGTTTTAGCGCTCAACCCCCTCAAAAACCGTACCCATGTAGCCCTTGCAAAAATACCGCGATCGCGGTATTTTTGCAATATGACAAGAGATCGGTTGAAACCCACGCTACATCAAGGTTTCAGCGATTGTACCCATGTGCGGCGGCTAAAAAATCGCGGAAAGCCGCACGGTGAGGCAGTTTTGATTTTTTGGTTGGGGGAACTTCAGTTTAGGGTGTTGCGTAGCCGGGTTCTGAATGTTGGATTTTGTTGAATTTCTTGTTGCAGAGTTATAGCTAATGCACTCTGTTTTTCAATGCCCCAGTTAAAACCATGGTTTATTATTTGAGAATTGGTTCACCTACTTCCCCACTACCAATTTGAGGATCTTCAATCATTATTTTAGCAAAATCAAAAGCTGTTGTTTTATTGTGAAATGAAGCTACTTGTATCGCCTGATTTTCGCTTAATGCTTTTAGCTGTATAGAAGCGTTATGGCAGTATTCTTGCCTTATATAATCTAGGGTTTTTACATTTATACTGTTCACAAAAACTGGGTAAAAACGTTGTTTACCTTCTATGTCTTTGTCTCCACACTCAGGCATGGGAAATTTCCATTTAGTATCGCTCTGTGTTGTAATCTGCTGTAATGGCTGTTTTAGCCAATGCTCAGACGCTGTAACTAGGGGATGCATAAACAAATATCCTAAACTTAATCCAATAATCATAGTTGATAAAGCAGCTAATATATAATTATGGAGATTGATATTTTGCTCATTTATTTCTTTGACTATGTTTTTTAGTGTCCAAAAAACTACTAAAGGAATTATAGTTAATAATAAAACGCTTAAAGCTACAACTATAGCCGTTAGAAAGACTTGAAGTGAAAACAATAAGATATGCAAACATACTATGAAAATGCTAAACAATATACCTATAACTAAGTGTATAAGTATGTATATTAAAACAATAATGAAGGCAACCGAAACAAAAATCAGAAAAGATTTTTCCATCACTTTTAGCTTGGTGGTAGGGATTGCATTAAGTTATTCCAGAAATCACGCAGAATACTATTCAGACTACTATGATAACTATATGTCCATATTTTTTGTATGATTGTATTTAAAATAATACCTGAAGAAAATAGCGTGTAATAGAATGCTGGCGCTATAAACGAAGCAATAAGTAAAGTCACCAGGTAGGCATTTAATTTAGTATTAGCAGTTGATGAAATCCGTTCTGGGTTTGTTATCTGAAAATTTGAAGGATTAGTAGCGCTAGCAGTTGATGAAATCTGTTCTGGGTTTGTTGTCTGAAAATTTGAAGGATTAGTAGCGCTAGCAACTGCAGGAATGACTTCAGTACTGCCACACCGACAACGCCTTTTCTCGTCCCATGCCTCCATTGTCATGACAGATAGGCAACGGCAACACTTCATCCCCTGTTCACCGAAACGAAATGGATGTCCTGTCCAAGTACAAGTCGTTCCAGCTTCAAAAGTTTGAGGATTTGATACAATCGACTCCGCCTCTGGGTTCGTTGTCTGAAAATTGAAATTGAAAGAATCAGGAGCGCTAGAAACTGCAGGAATGACTTCAGTACTGCCGCACCGACAACGCCTTTTCTCGTCCCATGCCTCCATTGTCATGACAGATGGGCAACAGCAACACTTCATCCCCTGTTCACCGAAACGAAATGGATGTCCTGTCCAAGTACAAGTCGTTCCAGCTTCAAAAGTTTCCATTCTTTAATCTAAAGTTACCCAATACGTTTGTCCAACTACTGAGATCGTTTTCTGTTTACTTGTAAGTTCCGGTCGGGTAATAACAGCCTCAAAACTTGGCATTTTCTAATCCTGTTTTTGTAGAAATATTAAACTACCGTGAAGTCTTTCTCTTAGATTTTCGGGTGGGAATAGAAGGTTGAAAATCAGAATTGCTAGGAACGGAAGCTGGTTCAGTTTTTGTATCTCTCCAGTTCAGTGCCTTGGCTCTTAATTTGGGTACAGATACTTCATCATTATCTACATCTCGCCAGTTCAGCACTTTTGTCGATACCTGGTACTGCTTCACTAAATTATTAAGAACATTACTTGGAGTTCCCTCTAGTTCGACACCATGATTACTCCTGCCGTATCCAGCATTACTGTATGCTTGATCGGCTCTGTAATCGGCTAATTTATTAATTTCTCTATCTGTTAGTTTGACTTCCTGGGTATTTGTCAGATTGAGTGCTTGTTTTTCGGCTTGTGTTAACTCAAGCCTTCCTCTTTCATTTTGTCTTTGAATTCCCTCAATCAGCCCATCTCTTCCAATTAAGTGCTGATTATCTCGCCTAATTTGAACAAACCAGCGTCCGTTATTCTGCCAATAATGATCATGACATATAACACTGTTATACTCTAGACTATTGGGGTCGCCAGAACACAAAATATGCCAATTACCAGTAGAATCTTGTTTGAACTTATACCAAAGAGTGCCGATTTTCTTGGCTTGGCTCCATTCCGACATAAGCACTACTCCCAGATAATATTAAGTTAATTAGTCACGCCAGTTAAGTTTTGGTCTGCTTGTTCCCTCCTCTTCACTTTGTCTTTCAGGACTGTTACTATCACGCCAGTTGAGTTGAGGACGACTTGTTTGCCTTTCTGGAGTGTCGCTATCACGCCAATTGAGTTGAGGACGACTTGATGGTGTGATCGCTCTTTGTTCTAATGTACTATCACGCCAAGTTAATCTAACACTTGGGGACGGTTGCCACGTAACACTTGGTTCTAGCGTTCTTTCGTAATCCACCAGAAAAGGCTTACGGCAAGCTGTTCTGGAATGAACAACAGCTACATACTTATTACCAACAGGGTATTGAATCTCCCGAACATTTAATACAGGAACTGACTCACGCCAATTTTCGTATCTTTCTCGTTCGTCCCGCGTCCGTAACCAAGGAAATTCATTCTGTGGATTAGTTTCAGAATATCTACGTCTTCTTGCATTCTGACTACGAGTTGCCAGACGATTACTCAACCACTCAGCGGCTCCAGCACCTACATTCCGACAGAGAACAACCGTATCAAAATTTTCCATCACCTGCTCTCGATAGTCTGAAGCAATCTGCTCGAAATTCTGAGCCGCAATAACTATACTCCCTTTCGCTGAACGAGCAATACTGCTAAATTCAGCAATATCGATTTGTCCCTGGATTCTGGGAAACTCATCAATCCAAAAAACAATTCCTTGTTCCCCTTCATACTGCTGAGTCCAACGCTCGTAGAATATAGTCATTAAAATGTCAATCAGAGCCGAGGATATTTTTTTCGATACGTCACGTCCGGCTAATTCAGCACCAATTACCAATAAGGTGGGACGTTCTTGAATACTTCTGAGTAAAATATCACTGTGTCCAGTCACTCGCTCAAAGTTAGACCAAGCAAAAAAGCTCACAGCATCTTGAATCACCCAGGTAAAAGCTGTATCACCATTGTCACTCTCCTGTATCAATCTCAGTTGAGCTTGAATTGCGTTTTGTAATCCGGTATCCTGACATTGCTCTAATAGTTGCGTTAGTCTTTCAATCGGATTTTCGGCAATTTGGTAAATATGCTTTAGTGTTGCCTCATTACCAAAAATATGTTTAACCAGAATTATCCATTGAGCTATCCAAGTAATGTCCCTGATCGCAAACTGTCGGTTTTCCCCTAAATCATCCACCTTCCCATACAACGACTTGGCAAGAATTTGAGCATCTTGTATTGAGTTGATGTTGTCTAATAAGTTAATGCTATGACTACGTGAAACTTCTTGGGGTAAGGCACTCCAGTAAATTACTTTGACTCCCTTCTGTTGTGCGTAGTCACCTAGCTTGTCAATCAGTGATCCACCTTTAACATCTATGACTATGTTAGAAAGACCAACATCAATAGCCGCTTTGATACCAGGGACAATTAAACCTTCTGTCTTACCACAACTCGGAGGACCAATAATGGCTACATTTTTGTAAAGGGATTTTTCTTGTAGCCAAACATCTTGAATCGGTTTGGCTTTCCCTCTGGCAATTTTAATGAATTTACCAAAATTAAATACTGGAACAGTAGCCAACCTTTCTTGATTCTTAATAATTCGGAAATTATGAAACTGAGAACCCGGACTCTTTAAAATATCAGTAATTTCGTTAAAAGTTGCTGTTCCTGAGTAATCTCTTAAGTCTCTCAGATCAACATCGGTAGGTGGCAAAGGTTCTCCTGGTCCGATAATAGTTTCGCCACCTCCAAACAGATTTCTCAGTCCCCATCCTAAATTTTCAATGGTATCCTGCCATGTCATAACTTTATTGCCTAGATGTGCCTAAAATACTTTCTACCACTTTTCTGAAATGAGAATACAACTTATCCATTGCGGATAATATGTTTTCGGATAAATTATCTTGCTTTGTATTTTGCTGTTCTTTATTTGTGACAATTTCCTGTCCATTAGCAGCTTTATCTTCTAGATTCGGCGAGTTTTCACTGGAAGCTGGAGAAGGAAGTTTATGTAATTTTGCCTCTTGTGTTTTAGAGGGTAAGGCTTGTTTTTGAGCTTGCAAATAAATAGGGTCAATAAACTTACCATCAGAGCCGTGAAAGAAGCCTATTTCATGTCGAATCGGATCGTAGACAATTGCAATGTGCCAAATTTGTTTAAAAGATGATTGCTGTGTGTTTATATCAGTACTGGAAAGGAAAATTCCATGACCTGGGTGAGAATGATACCAGCCAACGATTGTAGTTTCTGGGAAATCTTGCTTTTGTCTACTAAATATCTCCTGCCAGCATTCGGGAGTAAATTTAAAGTGAACTCGATTGCCAACTGTATAAAGAGCAGGTATTGCACCAACGATCTCTGTGTAATGAGTTTTTTTTGATGGACAAAAATAAGCTTGTCCTACTAAAATTCCCCCTGTTTCATTGTACGAATCTTTAGTTAGGTGTTCTTTTATTTTAGTTTCAGCTTCCTGAAAGATAAAAACGCTCATTTCTTTAGCGCTTGTTTTTCTGTGTAGTGCTTCGATATTTTCACTACGGATTTCTCTTAATTTATGTTTTTCCCGCAAAAACTCCAAAAGAATTTGATTAACTGGCTTATAAGCGTCCTCTGCATCACGCCATTTTAACTTAGACATACGCTTACCTCCAGATAAGCTTTGGTTTGGATTGACCACCATCTGAAGCGGTGCTTAATGGGAATAAATGTTTATTCCTTTCTGCCCAAGCTTTTGCGGCTGAGTTAGCAGGCATTCCAAATCTGAGAATTTCATACTGAATCATGCTTATAACTCTCTTAACTAGGGCATTTAAAGGCTGATTAAGTGTGTTTAATTCATTACCACCGAAACATACCATTCCGTGTTCATAAACATTTGGATGGAAAATAGGAGTTTCTATGCGTACAGTGGGTAGAACTCCGGGATCGGGATAGTTAAAAGGAAAATCCTTGATGACTATGGTATGCTCTGTACGATACTTAGGTGTATTGTTAATAACTGATTCGACACCTTTACAGTTAGAAATCTTAATGCGGTAATACTCAGGTGGTTGCCCACTCTTTTCTAAAATTTTCACGTTTACAATTTCATTGAAAGCACAGATTTTTTGCAAACTTCGGTAATCATTTTCAAGTCTTTTTTGGCGAATTGACATATTCAACCTCCTTCGGCTTCTGGGGTAAGAACAAAGACAGAACCAGACGTAATTCCAGCACTCTGAAATGTGTCATTATCTCTCATTACTTTATTACTTTTCTCTAAAACTAGAGTGCAAGGAACGTTAGATAAATTGGCAAGTTCTTTTGCTGCTTCCCGAAAGTCTCCAAGGAGCATATCTAGTGGAACTTCGGTTGTCTTCTTAAAGTCTCCACTAAGGTTTTTGACGGTAACAGTAATTTCTTCCATAAGTTGACTATCTTCCTAATTCGCTATTTACAGAATCGTTCACTACTTCAATATTAATTGTCTTTTTATTGTAAACGTATTTAATGATTTCCCGATCACATAAAGCAAAATCATGAAAAGATTGTTTAGCCTCTTCAGAGTTAATGGCAACTCGAAAAAACTCAGTCGGCTCCCTACCATTTTTTTGACATTTTGGACACCTAGTTTGACTTTTATTGATTTCTCCCTTTGATTTTCTGACTGACTCGACATAGCCACATTCATGGCAGGTTAGCCTGGATACAAAATTGAAAGGTAACTCTAGATTCCAATTATTACCTAGATTTAATTTGTTTGCTACGTGGGTGGGTGTATTATCAAGACTGAATTTCTGAGGCGGTGTGCTTTTATTGTTGGGGATTGATGAATGATCTGGGCATTCTTGGTCTAAGCTAAATTCGATAGTGCGAAATCCCGCTGGCAGAGCGACAGGTAAAAATAACTGGGTTCCAGGCTTAAGATGACTTGTTCCTGTCAGTAACAACTGAACGGCTACTTCCACCTGATAAGCTGCTACTACCGAGGCAGTCATAATCGTTGTCGCAAACTTTGGATCTTCGTAATTATCCTTCAGATAACCACATGAATACTTTTCGTTTAGCCTAGCCCAAGCTGAGGTAT
Source organism: uncultured Coleofasciculus sp. (assembly GCA_937127375.1). Classification (GTDB taxonomy): domain Bacteria; phylum Cyanobacteriota; class Cyanobacteriia; order Cyanobacteriales; family Coleofasciculaceae; genus Coleofasciculus. The sequence goes on from CAKZMA010000522.1 coordinate 7,174, forward strand.
TCATTTTACAGCGATAGCAAGCCGTCTCAGGAATTCTCGGATCAAAAAGAGCTACATTTCCTAAGTTATGAGTAATTCCTCCATCTATCCACGGAGTACCTGCAAAGTAGCATCGCCTGTTCAGTTCACGTCTTGCACCGACACTATCCAAACAACCTAATACAACATCCATTTCCCGAAGCAAGCCGCGTCCAAACGCTAGTTCCAACTTGCCTTTAATTTGGTGTATACAGGCATCGGGATTAAGTTCCCTGACCCTTTCAGCAACTACCTCCGTCTTGGCTCTACCGATGTCTGACTCTCGAAACAATACTGAACGAGTCAAGTTATGAATTTCGATAGTGTCATAGTCTACAACCCAAATTTGACCAATCCCAAGTAGAGCCAAGTTTTTCAGAACCTCGTTACCCAGTGCGCCACACCCGACAACTGCAACCTTAGCTTCTGTCAGTTTTTTCTGACTCCAATTAGGAATTAAGGTATGACGGCTGTACCTGGACTCTGACATAAACTACCTTATATTCTGGCAAGGAAAAAACTTACGCCAACACTCTAACTTCCAATCAAAATGGCTGAAAGCTTGCTGTTACGGCAAATTTAGTTTACGCTTGACAAAAAAAGTGTAATTGTCTGAAAAACATTTCTACTCTAGGATACTAAGGCATTAAGATGTATGATAGAGGTTTGTATCAATTCTTTACATTTTTTAGTTAGAGGAGACTAAATTGCTAAAACGCTTACGGAATAGGGGGTTAGTTCCCTGTAGTACATCTGGACGGGGACTTCAGGTTAACACAGGAAGGTAAACCCAGACTAGAGTCACTTCAGACCTTCAATGTTGTGACGGTGAACCAACTTCAGCACTATTTATTCTCGGATCTCCCAGCATAATTTGAGAAAATTTAAAAGCTTTTTCTTTACTTCTAAAAGAGGCAACTTGAATAGCTTTTCGATTAACTGATGTCCTGGTCATTAAATATGCGTCTCTACAATAATTACTTCTGATATAGCGAAGAGTGCTGTCATCAGTCCGATTTACGTAAACTCGATAAAAATTTTGAAGTCCGGGAGGATTAGAATCACCACATTCTGATCTTGGGAAATTCCAGCTTGGATAGTTTTGAGATGGATTATTCTGAGACTGCACAGATCTCCGAGATTCAGGGGTTCTAGATCTAGACTGTTTATTAGATTGGTAGGTACATGTACCAAATACGATTAGTATAAAGCCCACAAGTAAAGCCAAATAACCCCAGCCTGGTGAAGAAGTATTATTTGTAGATGAGTAGCTTGCAGAACTGAAACCAGAACTCAGACTTGATCTTAAAGATGTAGTAGAAGAGGTACTTTGGGAGCTAGATGTTGTAGTTCTTGGAATTCGAGTTGGTGTTGATGCTCTAGCTACTGCTTCTATAAGAAAAGTATTGCCACAGTAACAACATCCTTTCTCTTGCCATGCATTGAGTGTAATAACTCGTCCACAACTAAGGCATTTCCTACCATAGTCGTTGACGCTGAAAGTGTAGCTAGTCCAGGGACACTGAATACCTGGCTCAAAATTCTCCATTTCTTATTGCTATTTGGGTTAATTTGCGGATGCTAAATCATGATAAATTTTTTATTACTTTTGGTTTATTTTTCTCATTGGCTTCCTCTGTAGATAGCACTTGAGATAGTTGTTTCAGGCTTCGCCCTCCCGAAAGTGACAAAAGAGCGATAGATAAATTTGTAGTGTGTCAGTAGTACACTTCCCACCATACTCTAAACTAAAGTAACACCGAACGCCTTAATACCCCATCGCTTCCCCCGCCACTCGCCGCCGATCATTCACCCCCCAAACC
>CAKZMA010000523.1 GCA_937127375.1 uncultured Coleofasciculus sp.
TATCTTTATATCCCACAATCGCCCAAGAACTGCGGAATTGCAGATGGCGAATCAAGCGACTACCAAGTGCTTCACAAGCTTGTTTTGCCCGTTCTGAAAGATTAACAGAGGCATCATCTTTGACCGCAATGGCAATTCTCTGATCCAGAGAACAATCTTCAATTAGTTGGGCAAAGGCTTCGGCATTATCCGGATTAGCAAACAAATCAAAGCAACGACTGAACGCTTGCGTTTTATTATCCCGGTCAAAGACAACAACATTCAATCCCCGTTGATATCCTCCTTCTATCCCTATCTCTTCGTTATTCCAGGTGATTTGGGCGAAATTGCCCTGATTTCCCCCTGCCGATATCACCCCTAAGCTGGGACGCTGGACAGCATCCGCAGAGACAGGAAGTAAACGAGAACAGATGACATCTGAATAGTCCGATAATTCTTCTTTCGCGATTCCCGGTTTGGCATCTTTTTGACCAATAAACGCCCAAGAGGTGCGAAATCTGAGACAGTAAACTTGCCGACTGCCCAGGGATTGACAGGCGCGTTTAGCCCGCTGACTCAGGTTAGCACTTGCATCATCTTTAACCGCGATCGCGACAATTCGACCACTGGGCAACTTGTCCACCAGATCGGCAAATCGGTCTGCGTTTCCGGGGAAAAAGGTATCAAAAGTGGTGCAAACTAAGGGTTGTCCTGTTGCTTCATCAATAACGGCAACATTCAGTCCGCGACTATAATGAACAAACCCAATTTCTTGGTCGTTGAGTGTGATCAGGGCTGAGTCACCCATGAATCCACCCGCTGATTGAACTGTTATCGTTACTGTTGGAGAAGTCATTTAAATTAATTATGGCTTGATGCAACCGTCAAAGGATGTTCGTAGTTGGCACTTTAGTGCCAGAAACGCCAGAAGCGCTAAAGCGCTTACTACAAACTAATGCACATATTCGCCATAGGCAAACCCCCTTGCTGGTATTGTTTCCCCTTGCAGTACGAGAGTCACGTCAACCGCACCCGTCACTTCTTCAATAAAGGTATATTGGCGACTCTGATTATCGGGTACAATTAATTCACTCGTGGAATCAAACGCCATGGTTAATAACAATTGATCCTGGTCATCTGCCGCTTGTACCTGTAACTGTCGGGGCATACTCACTGTGCGATCGCCAAAGAGTGACGCCATGATTCCAGGGAGACGTAACGGTAAACTGGCAGTGGCAGACCAATCCCAATCAATTTGTAACGTAGCCCCCAAAAACACCTTCCGCAAGCGAGTGCCGGAATAGATAAAAATATAGGGTAAACCACTCATGGAATGGTTTTTATTCGTGCGTTTGTCTAACACGAGTGTGAAGGATCTACCCTTCTTATCAGTAACATAAGCGACAAACCATTCCCAACCAATATCCTCGCCCCAACGAAACCGACCAAAATTGCGATCGTGATAGCAGAACCAGTCGTGATCAATGGCAAAGGATCGCCCACAGACGGATAATTCTCCCGAAACCTTTAACCCTGGAATTAATCCCCACCCAATAAAACCGCTACCGAATGGCGCATCTTCAGTTACTAATAGAGGCATGGCTTCAGCTTGTCCTTGAACGTTGAGGGAAAGCTGCGCCCTTTCATCGTGAACGTGAACCGATGAGTTCATGCCATTAATTTCCAGATTGATCCCCTTCCCTTGCAGACGTAAGGGATGACGACATACCATGTCCGGTTGCCAGTCTAGGCTAAAGGTTGTGCCAAAGGTTGCCACTGACGGGGGAGATTCCAGTTCTGGGGTAATTTGGGCAGAGGGCAAATTGACAATAAAGCTAACTTGCATCTGCCCCTGTTCCGGTTTGCCGATGAGAGTCGCGTTGACGAGTAGGCGGATTCCCGTTTTCAGATCCAGCAAAATAAAGTGATACCAATCCTTCCAATCTAGGGGTAAGGCGGGATCTTCTAGGGGAATACGTAAAGCTTCGACACGGTTAAGGAGAACTTGTTCGTTGACATTCATCGTCCCAGCGAACCTCCTTCATTGAGAACATCATTGAACATGACAGGGGAGGTTGGGGTAGGCGTGAAAGGTGGTGGGGCTTGATCCGCGATCGCCTTTACATATCTCGCCATCTTTGGTGACACCTGAATCAGTCCCAACAGAATCCCCACAAACCAGCGCTGGGCATCCATTCCCAGTTCACAGACAAAGGTTTTTGTCGCCGCATTGGATACAGAAACTGGGTTGTCTATCCCTTTAATGTTTAAGGCATTGGCAACTAATGTCCATAACCATTGTTCGCCGACATGAAGTAATCCCCCTTGTCCCATCTGCACCCCTAGAGAGGAATGATACGCCGCCGCCGCCGATTGACTGATCACCAGCCATCGGGGGGCTTGGGCTGAAGCAAAGGCGAGGACGCCATTTTTAAAGAAACGGGTCCGGCTAAGTCGATTCAGTAATTGGCTACCGGATTCCGTGCGGCTATAGGTATCCCCTTGTTGTGCCAACAGAATCAGGAGTTCCACTACCAACCAACGCCCCGGAAGCGCATCCAGTCCGGGTAATCCGGTGGTTAAACTGTAGCTGGCTTGGGTGGCAACTGTATGATCAACAACAGGTATTGTTGATTCCTGAGTCGCGATCGCCCGAAAACAATTCGCCATTCTAGGTGACACTTGGGCAAGTCCTAAAAGTAGTCCCGCAAACCATTGTTCAGGGTTTTGTGTATTGAGTATTGACGCTTCGCTTCGCTGATAGGGAATCGGGTTTGTAGGGGCGGGTTTAGGGACTTTCTTGTCGCTATTGATAGTAACGTTTGAGCAAAACCCGCCCTTATTCAATTCTGAGTGAACTCCCCCATCTCCCAGTTCAATATCAGTTTGGGCTAAATCAAATAACCATTCCTCCCAAATAGAAAGCAGATGTCGTTGTCCAATTTGGGCGGCGAGGATAGTATTCGCCATGGATAGACTACTGGCTATCCAAGCCGGAACTTGGGCAGAGGAAAAGGCATAAACGCCATTTTTAAAGAACTGGGTGCGACTCAGTTGGCTGAGTAATTCATTCCCTTGGGGCGTTTGGGCATAATTGGTTCCATGTTGGCACAGCCGTGTTAGCAGTTCTGCGATCAACCAACGGGCAGGAATTTTATCCAAATCCATTAACCCTGACATCAGACCAAAGATTCCAGAGGTACTGGGTTCAGCGGTTCCTAAGTAGTTTTCCTTGCTGTCTCTCGGCGGCGGAAATGTCACCATTAAGGGATGGATTACGGGAGTGCGATCGCTGTTTTCTGTTGGTTCTAATAGTTCCAATTGGATGGGAATGGCGTCTTCTAGCCAACCGGGAAATCTTAACCAGGTTTTCAGGCTTGTCCCACTCGGCAGATAGTCGGGAATGGGAATCGTTAACTGACAGGTAGACTCATACTCTGGAAACAAATAAACATAAGGCGGTTCTAATCGACTAACAATGGGCAAAATCTCGCTGTCATTGAGTAGCCAATCATCTAGTGTCGGACGTAAAAGTACGGTCTCATGAAGTTGATTCCGGATCAATAGCTGGACAACCAAGTCTGTACCGGAATGGATTTTTAATCTTACTTGGGGCAGGACAAGGGTTTTCTCTAAGCGCTGACTCATTTAACACCTAGTCGGACGGTGTGGGCGTTTTACTCAATCTATTTATTTTAATCTTTATTCACTCTTTTAATTCATTTTTTTTATTAAGTTAAATAACGTTGATGTAATCCATCTGTGTTGTTGTATTCTCCTGGCACAATTCATTGTTTTGCAAACCCTTGATATACCGTAGTGTGGGCATTGCCCACCAGCATACCAGTCAATACCATTCAGTTTAAGTTAGTTATATTCAAATCGGACTACCCTTTAGAAAGGCTTCGCATACATTAGTGTCGCCGCGATTTCAATCGTCGTGGCAAAAGGGGGCAATATAGAGACGCGCCATGGCACGTCTCTACATTAATCAAGAGTCAAAATAATTAATCTAGAACCATCCAATCAACGGTGATACACCCTTTGTTATCCCAATACCATCCCGGCTCATCATTCATTTTAAAGATTACCGTTTGTCCGGCTTTGAGGCTGAGAGTCTTAGCACTGCTGATTTCTTCAATAACTTTACCACTCGCTTGATCTACAGCAACCAAGGCGTAGGGTGTATTGTTCGGATACGTTACATGACTTAGCAGTTTAGCCCCGGGTTCTCCGGCGGCGGTAATCTCTACTCCGTCTTTCACCGACCAAGTACCAGACGGGGTGACTTTAATTTTTGCATCAGTATCCATTGGATTTTGGAACTCTACCCCTTGTTCAGAAATAGCATCGACTTGCAATTGACCGGAAGGAAGGACTTTTTTCTCAAAGGCTTTATAGGTGACATTATTTTGGGAGAAGTTATAGAATGCAATTCGCCCTTCACTAAAATCGCCGTCAATATCAATTTCTAGGCTGCCATTCACAGAGACTTGCAAATTGGTTTTGGTATAAACAAAGTCAAACGTGTTTTCTACATTTTTTTCCCATCCCTTGTTGCCTAGAGTTTTTCCCCGCGCCAGTTCAGTGACTTTACCCGTATGGCTCCAAAAATCAGATTCATCTTTAGGAATTCCATTGATTAAGGATACTGCTAATCCGGTTTTGGCTAGTCCCCACTTATGTTTCTGCTGACCTTTCCTCCAATCGACGAGTAGATATTTAGCGGAATTATTTGTGGTGTCTCCGGGTTGGAAACCTAGGGCAAACCCAATAAAATCATCATCCCCAGTGTTGCCGACGCTTATTTTCCCGGAGACCTTAGTATTAAAAACATTAAATGGACTGTAAAATAATGTGGGTTTACCATTCTTTTTCTGGATCACTTCTTGACCATTCCGGGATACATCCCATTTGCCTGCACCCTTTGCATAGGATTCTTCTTTCCAGTTGTTGAGATCGACGGTTTCGACTTTGACTTGAGCCATTTCATTCACTCTTTGTAATTTATCATTTGTGAAGTCAAGTTGTCCCTGTAAATTTATAAACTTGACAACGATCCTAAAAATTAGGATTCTCTTATTCTAGTCGAGCATTCATTTAAATCTACTCAAAACCATTTATTTTTTCAAAACTTAACATTTTGTAATCATTTTTTGATCATCCAGACAGCAAAAAGCCATAACGAATGACAAATAACGAATGACAAATTACGATCCCAACCTACTTACTTCGATAAATGACATAATTAATCAACTCCTTCATAAATCGACGGTCATGCACTGGAGAGCCCCATTGTTCTCCAGGGCGTAGTGGAGTTTCCGGGAACAAAAACTCCAAAGAATCAAAGATATCGGCTGCTTTTTGAGCAAGCGATCGCGCCACGTTCCAACCATGTTCAATGCTGCCGCAGCGTTGCATTTGCTCCATAATGAAGGCAACATGATCAGGGTGTTTTTGGGGACGAGGTAACGCTAGGATTTCCCGCATTTTCTCCGCTTCCTGTTTACTGTTGGCTAAAACATGGTTCAACATCAACGTGCGTTTGCCTTCATAGATATCGCCACCAATTTCCTTGCCATAGGATTCCATTTCACCTTGGAGATTTAACAAATCATCTTGGATTTGAAAGGCGATCCCCAAAATCATGCCAAACCGGGTTAACCCTGCCAAAGGTTTAACTAAATCCTGTACACTTGAGGCAGGATGTCCAACAATTAGACCAATCCGACAAGGCGTAATAAAGGAATACCAGCAGGTCTTTTTCACACACATGGTAAAATAATCTTGGTCACTCAGATGGGAGGGATTCGTCGCCACCCAATCCAATTCCATTGCTTGACCTTCCACAGATTGCCGCGCCATGAACTCAATTTCATGTAAAATATTCAGCGCCTTAGATACCCCCAGCACTGATAAGTTTTCCAGCAGCAATCCCACCGCTAAAACATTCGTCGCATCCCCAACATTAATCGCCCGGGGAATACCAATCATTTGATGTAATGTTCCCTTTCCCCGTCGAGACTCCGACTCATCTTCGATGTCATCGTGAATCAAAAACGCATTGTGATACAGTTCCAATGCAGCAGCAGCAGTTAATGCCGAATGTCCCATTCCTCCCACCGCCCGAGCGACACTAATACACATCGTCGGACGCAGCATTTTTCCGACGCGAAAAGGATAATCACTTAAAAGTTCATAGAGGGGAGTATAAGCACCAGAGACTTGGCGCTGGGTTTGGATAAATTCCTCAATTTTGACAAAAATGGCGTCTCGCGAACCCTGTAATGCCTCGTTGATAATACTTTGATTAAACTTAGAGGAATCTGCGACGAGACGTTGCTCCTTAGGTTCCTGTGCCGCCTGCAATTGGGCGAGATCCGATAAGGTTGTGGCAATCGCCTTACGAGTTCCTGAATCAATATCAGATACCGTTGACGATGAAGCTTGGGAGAGCGGGGGGTGAGGCAGTAAAACTTGGCGGGGTGTAGGTTTTAGCTTGAGGATTGGGAATTTTTTTGGGTCATACAATAACAAACTGAAGAAGGTAAAAAATACGAGAAATAAGAATAGTCCTAGCATTAACAATTTTCCTCTAGAGTTTCGGTTCAGAAATAGCCTTTATATTAAATCCGGGTTAACTACGTTGTGGTTGAAGATAACACTGTTGATAATTCGTCTTAGTCCATATTAATTAAAATAGCCCCGATGACCACGATAAAAATAATAGCCAGCAAAAGTCCGATAATGATTACTTGTTTCTTTTTCTCTGAGCCTGATTCGGAGGATTCTATTGATTCAGCCACAGGTTGAGCCACGGATGGAGTAACTGGGGTGGATTCAACCAAGGGAAACCAGGCGTTGACAGAAACTGAGCCAAAATTATTCAAATTTTCGATAACTGCACGCCCAGAAGCACGCCCAGAAGCACCCCTAGAAACATCTTTGATGCCGACAATCGCCCAAGATCCTCTAAATTGAAGACGGTCAATTTGAGTACTACCCATAGACTTACAGGCGGTTTTGGCGAGATCCGAGAGATTACAGCTCGTCATCTTTCGCCGCGATCGCAACCACCCGACCCTGTGGTATAGTCTCTATCCAGTCAGCAAAGGCATCCGCGTTAGCGGGATCAGCATAGACATCAAACGATCGACTCTGAATTAGAGAATAAAATTAACAGGCTTTATTTAGATCAAGCTAATGATAGGCTGAAAAATAATCATACCACTAATAGTTGTCAAGATTATCCAGGGATGTTATGAGATGGGGGAGCATGTAGAGACGTAGCATGCTACGTCTGGGAGCTGGGGGAGCTGGGGGAGCTGAGTAAGTTAATTCAAAACTATACCTTACCCTGTTCCCTGTTACACACCGAGCGTGTTACCGAGCGGAGTCGAGGTAAGCGTTCGACTGAGCGCTCACGCCGAAGTCCGAGGTGTTCCCTATTTCCTGACAAATGACAAATGACAAATGACAAATGACCAATGACAAATGACCAATGAC
>CAKZMA010000524.1 GCA_937127375.1 uncultured Coleofasciculus sp.
TTGGCTGTGGGACTATTGCCGTAAAGCCACCCCTCTTTTTCTAATTGGGAAATCTGCCACGGTTCAATTATTTGGTTGATGCGATCGCGGTATTCTGGGTAGTGCGATCGCCAGATATGTAATGAGAGTAAAAATCGGCAAATATCTAAGGCTGACCAACCATTTTTCCCTTGCATTTGGGCAGTCTGGGTGTTATAAATTTTATCCGGTAATCCGGTGGTGGGCATGGGCAGAGTTTCTAGGGTTTGCAACATCCGATCAATCATGGTATTAAATCGGTGTTGAGGAATTAGTCCTAATTGATAAGCAGCATGGATACCCAGGATTGAACTCCCCATATCCCAAAACGTTGCCCAGGGATAGTTCTCTACCGGATTAATGAAACCCGTTTGCGGATTCCAGTTTTGCTCAAAATACTGCCACGCTTGCTGGGCGGCGATTTGATCGGCTGGAGTTAAACGGGGTGCAGCCAGGTTAGCCAAGACGTCAGTCGCGGCTTGTGGGGGTATGGGTTTTACGGGAGTGGAACGCCAGTAGGTTCCCACCGTTCCCTTGATGAATTGGGCGGTTTGCTGGACAGTCGTCGGCAATCCTTGACCGGAATCCCCCGCTTCTATGGCTTGCCACCAGGGAGAATTCAGGGCGGTTTCGGGGCGAATCAGGGGTTGCTGATCGGTGGCGGTGTAGAGTAGGGATTGCAGGATCAGACTGTTGGTACTGCCACTCAATCCCTTGGCAGTTTCCCCAGTTTTTTCATAAAATCCCTCATAATAGCCAGATTGGGAATTATAGCGATCGCGGATTGCCTCCCATAGCTGATGAGTATAGTCATTGTCCGGAAATAGGGCATGAAAGCCAAAGCCAACGGCTGTACTCACGGTGCGATTGTCGGGAACCGAGTTTCCCTGATCATCCAGAGTTGCCCACGGTTTGCCCTTGCCAATAATCGTGCTATTGACAATATAGGGTGGTTGATCCAGTAGGGTAGTCGCCGCCCCTGTGACTGTACCGGTGCGACGATAGCGTTGGGCTTGGGCTTGCAGGAGGGGTTGTACTAACGCCCGCATGGAGGGATCAAAGCCAAATTCTAAGCCGTAGAGGAGGAAAGGATTGCTAACGGTGGAGGATTCTGGGCTGGCTAAGGGTACGGGAACACCCTCAACCCGGGTTGTGGGATAGTTCTTGCGACTCTGAGACGGGGTAACGTTGAACCCCCAGAGTTGAAATGCCCGCGTAGCATAGTCTACATAACCGAGGCGGGTTTCGGGCGTGACATGGGTTCGCAGTCGTCCATTGTTGTCCTGTGTCACCCTGGCGCTATAGAGTATCCCATCCCGGATGACTGGAGAATAAGACCAATCCAAAACCAGATGATCCACAACATCAGTGTATTCTGGATGACAGGTTTTCAAGGTATACAACGCCGCCAATAGTCGCCCCAAATCCAGCGCCGACCAACCCGTACCTTCAGCCGTGGGATTGCTGCTACCCTTGACACTGGGGTTACCGCCGTAGTCGATGGGTTGTAACGACTGAGTATCATAGCCTCGATGGGGTAATTGTCCGGCAAATAGGGGTAACTGCTGCAATGCGGCTAACAGATGACGAGTGCGATCGCTAAATTCTTCCGGTGAGATAATATCTAGGGTACGGGCGGCGTGGAGGGCTGCCAGATAATCCCCTAATCCCCATACCGTAGCCCCATTGAGATCCGCGCGATCGTTCACCAAGCCTGTATTCTGTTGATAGGTTGCCTGGAAATACTGCCACGCCTTCTCCCCGTAACCTCGTTGGGCATCGGTTAGGGGAATTGCCAGGGGGGGACAAGTTGAGGACTGCGGTTTTCCGACTGGGGGGAGGGGTTGAATCGCCACCGTAGGCGGGGTGGAGGTGGAATTAGTTCTAGGGGAAACCACGGCTTCCCTTCCCGGTTGTCCGGTGGAAACGCTGACACCATTGCTGCCAATTAAGGGTTGATTACCCCTGGCTTTATAGTAGAGAATCTCTAAAATTAAGCCGTTAGTATTCCCGGTTAAGGCGGTATTCGGTGCTTGAGTTTCCTCATACAATCCCGCATAAAACCCACCACCATCGGGACTGCGTAAGTCTTTCACCGCCTCAAACAGCGTTTTGGCGTAATCATTATCGGGATAGAGATAGTGCCAACCGAAGGCGGCTTTAGTGCTGATGCTGCGTAACGCTGAGTGAGACTCGTTGCGATCGGTAATTGTTGCCCAGGGAACGCCATTGGCATAAACGGTATTGTAGAGAAAATAGGGCGCTTGATCAATATTATCCTCTGTCACCGCCGTGAGTTGTCCGGTTTGTTCATAGCGACGTTTCTGAACCTCTAACACCCTAGCCGCATAATCGGCAATATCTCCCTGGAAGCCAAATTCAATCCCATCTAAAATATAGGACTCACTCACCACATAGTTATTGGCATTGGTGGTTTGGTAATCGCGAGTATCCACAGGAATTTGCACCCCATTAATCTCGACCAACTTAAACGGTTCAAAGGAGACAGCCTTCGCCACGTTAAAGCCCCAAAGTTCATACCCTCTCGCCGCATATTCTTCATAACCCAGACGCCCTTCTTGCACCAATAGGGTTTGATTATCCGGTAAAACGGTAGCCCCATAAAGCTGTCCATCTTTGAGCGATCGCTTAATATCCCATGTCTGAAGAATTTTAGACAACCAATCTTCATACTGAGGATGACAGGTGCGAATTACATCAAATGCGGCTAATACGCGACCAATATCCAACGCCGACCACCCAATTCCTCGTTCGATGGGAGTATTGGCATAATCAACAAGTTCTCCGGTTGCGGTGTTATAAACCTTGTTGGGTAAGCTATCTTCAAATAACCTTAACGTTTCCAAACCCGTTAAAAACTGATTCAGGCGATAGTCAAACTCTTCCTGGTCAATTAAATTTAACCAGCGGGCTGAATTCAGTGCCATTAAATAATTTCCCATATCCCAGAGTGTTCCGGAGGGATAATCATTGCTAGAGTTGGTGAATCCTGTTTTGGGCTGATAATTGTTGAGAAAATACTGCCAAGCTGTCTGGGCATAGAGTTGTTCTTCTGCTGTTAGCGGGACGGTAATTTCCGCACAGGTAGTAGGTGCGGGGGTTGGCATTTGAGCGAATGCTGTTTGGGGAAACTGAATAAACAGTGAGGGAGAAATTACTCCGATGAGAAATAAAGCAATTAGTTTTAAGGCAATTGGGCGAGAAAGTTTTGGCAGCATAAGGATCAATGTTTACGCTAGAACA
>CAKZMA010000525.1 GCA_937127375.1 uncultured Coleofasciculus sp.
CACAGGCGATCGCTTCCATGACTGTATTGGCTAAATTCTCTTGGGTGGAGGGAAGAACAAAGACATCGGCGGCTGAATATATGAGAGCCAAGGATAGATCATCATTCAACAGTCCTAAATAATGTGCAGGAAAACCCAATTCCGGGGCAGGTTCCGGCTCAGAGGCACCAAAAACCACTAACTCTAATTTATCTTGCCACTTTGATTGACTTAAGTCTTGCAGTGCCTGTTGCAACAAGTTAAATCCTTTCCTAGGGTTATCAGTGGCTCTGAGTGAACCGAAAAGAACTAGGTGCTTGTCTTGAGGCAAACCCAGGAATTCTCGCGCTACCTGCTGATTTAGGGGTCGATATGTGTGAGTATCTATTCCATTGGGGATTAACTCAATGCGCCGATTCTGGAACAGGGAACTAGCACCAGCACAATTGGCTAACCAGGAACTGAGAGCAACGATTGTCAGGTTACAGTTTCGCCAAGCTTTGGCTTTGCGCTGCCATACCCAGCGGGACAAATCCCAATCTTGGGTACTACCGAGTTGGGGACATTTACCACAAGCACCCGTGTAGCGATCGCACTCTCCACTGTAAAGGCATCCTCCAGTCAATGCCCACATATCATGGAGTGTCAAAACTACGGGTTGCTTGAACTTGGCGATGGTTTCGATTCGCAGGAAGGCTTCGCCAATCCAATGAATATTGATTATATCTGGCTGGAGTTGAGCAATTTGGGGAATAGTCCGATCCGGGAGCCATCGCAGCGCAAATGGAGTTTTCTGGCGTTGAGGATAAAACTTTTTCGGCAACCCATCAATAACAGGTCGCATTTTGGCAAGACCTTGACCTGTAATTGTCGGCGCTACTATTGTTTTATCATCGCTGTACTTATACTGCACCAACATCTGAGAATTGACACCAATTGCCTGCAAGCCTTGATGTAAGCGATAGGCAGCGCGAGCCGCACCGCCTTGGATATCCGCTGTACTGAGAAGTAAAGTCTTCATCGACTCTGTTACTCTAGCCATATTGATAGATTCCGTTGCAGTAGATCTTGCAACTGTAAGATATCTTCACGATACACTTGAATTAGCCGACTTCTAACCCGCGGAGACAGTTCTGGTTTAGCCAGGGTTTGATGTTTTAAGTGGCTGACAAGACGCTTACGTAGCTTATCGGGAACGAGTCGTTTAAAAGGTTCCTTGATAATGTTTTGTTGGGTCAAAAAATTGTATATCAGTGTGTTTTTTGGAACACCACTTACATTGTATCGGGTTGCGGTATCTGGGATGAACCGTTCATCCACCTGAAGGAACTGAAAAACATCCCGTAGCACGTTCAGAAGATTGCGGTTTAAATCTTCATAGAGATAGACTTTAATCTGACTGGGGTCAAACCTGTCGAAGTAGCGCTGCAACTGGCTGTAGTAGAATCCCGTCTGGAGATAGTAGAACCCCCACCACCAGTTATCACTAATTCGGTTTTCTTCCTCTTCAAGCGCTTGAGCAAAATCTGTGCAGGTTTCAAACCCCTCTCGGATATGATGCAGGAAATTCGAGTATGCTCTGTCAACGGGATTGCGGAGAATTGCGATTAACTTTGCATCAGGAATGTAGTGGTGAATGCGCTCAGGAGCTTTAGGATGATAGAGGTAGGAGGGAGATGCCTCGCCGATAGCGATTTCATTAGAGACATTTTGAAATTGTTTCTGGTAGGCTTCTAGACTCGTGTTACATTTTGACAGATAGCTGGATTTCTTTGTGCCTGGGGGACAATCTAGCGTTTCCCCCTCAAAGGCAAAGAAGTTTGGCTCTTTGAAGGGACTCATGTAGACTTGTGGATGTTGCTCTAGGGCAGCATACAGTGCTGTTGTTCCCGCTTTTGCCGCCCCGATGATGAGAAAGTTGGGCATTGTCATACGCTTACCTGTATAGAATAATTTTTTATAAATCACCAGCCCAATTAGGCTTAGTGGGGATATCATTGGTTTTCTACATACTAGGTTCGGTAGAGCCAATTTAAATTTTATCCAAGCCTACCATTCTACAGATTTTGTCAAGCTTTTGAACATCTACATATATGTCAAGTTTACGTGTGTCGTGATCCCTTTGGTTAATATTATTGCCCTGTAGACAAAAATAATTAGCTTCTCCATGGCTTGCTAGAACGTAAAAGCAGTCATTCACATAGCCGTAGGGCATTAATTCAATAACTTTCACACCGGGCTGGATAAAGAGTAAATTAGTAAGAGCAGCACCATGAGCAGCAACGATAGCGACCGACTGCGAAAAGAGTTCTGCTTGCTCTTGTATCGTTTTACCATCCATTGTTACTGATTCAAAGCCATAGCTATTGAGTAATTCCATAACTTCTGTTTCATTAATAACATTTCGTCCGATAACCTTGCCTCTTTGGATATATATCCGTCTATTATTTTGTGGTTTATTCAAAGTTTGAATAAACAAATTTCTTGTAAACATAAAAGCTTCCCTGTTGATTGGATCTCCAAAACCACGACAGGTACGATTAGTAATTGCTATTAGCATTTTATCTCCGATACAACCCTCCTGAATTATTTGATTCATCGCAATACCAGCTTGGGTTAAACTCTCTTGATGAAAGTTAGTTAGCTGAAATTTACCAATGTAAAAAAAATCAATTTTATTAAAATCAAAAAATTTATGGTAAAAATTCAAAAGTGGCAATGTTCGACACATCCAGTGATAGTAGTTAGCTGGAGCAGGATCGGATAAATAAGCGACTGTTCCGTGAATCTTATTAGGTTTTTCGAGTATTTTTGAATAGATAGGAAGTGTACGAATTTTCTGGCTTTCTTCTGATCTAAATTCTCCAATAACATTTAGCCCTTTATCTAATAAATGATTATTTCTAAAAGAAAATTTACTATTACTAATTTCTAATACTACTGTATAAGTTTTAGCTGCAAATGATTTTAAAAGGTCTAACCCTTTTCCTTCTATATAATCAGCTTTTTTTATTGTATTTTCTTCAATTATTTCAGAGTATTTAGTAAACTCTTGGTTGCTGTTTAAAAAATATTCTTTATTTAAGCAAGTGATTGGCAAATAGTTTTTACAAGTAATAAACCCTAATGTTCTCAAAAAATATAGAATACCGATTTTTCGGAATTTTTTAAAAATTAATACTCTAATTTTGTTTCGTAAATACAAGGGAACAGTTAAACGAGTAATTTTTCTGATCAGGTCAAGCATTTTCATTAACCTCCTATTACATTCGTGCCTACCTAACTCATTCTCATCTCAATCCCCACAATAGATTACTCTAGCCATGGAGAAAGATCCCGCCCAATCAATTCCTGAAGCCGCAAAATATCTTCGCGGAATACTGGAAGCAATTGTTGACGGATTTGGGGTGAAAGTTGCGGCTTGACCAGGTTTTGGTTTCGCAGCGTCATGGTAATTTTCTTACGTAGCTGCACTGGAACTAACGGTTTAAAGGTTTCTTTGATGACATGGGGTTTCCGCAGAAAAGAATGCCAAACTTGGTTTTTGGGCATTCCAGATATATTGGGTTTGGTAGACATATTCGGTACAAAGGTTGCATCTACACCGAGGAAAGTAAAAATGTCTTGTATAACCTGAATCGGACTATTACTTAAGTCTTCATAAAGATACACTTTAATTTGATTGCGGTCAAATCTCTCATAGTATCTCTGTAACTGAACCGAGTAAAATCCCAACTGCACATAGCGCCACCCCCACGCCCAATAATCACGTATCCGATTTTCTTCTTCCTGAAGCGCTTTGGCAAAATCTAAAATCGGTTCCCGTTCATCTCGAACAAACATTAAAAATTGGGAATATGCCCGCTCAATTGGGTCACGTAGAATGGCAATTAACTTGGCATTGGGTAGGTAGTAAAATATTCGGTCAGCCGCTTTTTCGCTATAGAGACAAACGGTCGCGGCTTCACCAATCGCTGTTTCCGTTGTTACGGCTTGAAATTGTGCTTGATACGCTTCAAAGTTAGTAATGGAAGCTCGTCCCCTGTCACCGGGTCCCTGAAAATCTAATGTCTCACCCTCGAAGGCAAAAAATTCTGTTTCTTTCGTTGGACTCATATAGATTTGCGGATGCTGCTTGAGGTAATGATAGAGAGCCGTTGTTCCAGATTTAGCAGCACCTATAATTAGAAAGTTTGGCATTGTCATAATTATTTTATATTTTTTGATTTAATCTATTTCCTCTTGCCAATTTATCTAACTCTAAAATACTACCTATTTTTAGTGATTACTTAAAAAGGGTTCTTTTAATTTTTCTAGAGATTCGCATTCCTAATTTTTTATTGTCCAACACATGCCTTTGGTAACGACCTAATTCATATCCTCGGTCTCTGGCAAATCCTGCAGGTTCTCTCAAAGGAAATGACATTGACTGCAAAGGAAGATTAGCTCTTGAGTCATCTAAAAATATTGTGTTACTTCCTTCGGGGTTAAACCCCATATTGGAAATAAGATTTACAGCAGGAATAATCGATAAAGCCGACTGGGAAAGTCGCAGACAAAGCCAGGGAAGAGCCCAAGACGTATTAAGCTCTCCAGAAAATACCCGGTCAAACTGTTTTTTATAGGCATCATATTGCTGTTCATTGCCAATGACATCCCTAATTCTGCTCTGAATTTCCGGGTTTGACCAGAACTTCATGTTGACATCATACTGCTGCCAAGCTCTTTTCCAAGTTGCCCATCCCCAACAGTGGCTGTGATAAGAGAAACAGTAACTTTGAAGATGAGATTTCCATTCAACTAGAAGATTACTACCACAAATCATCCAAACACGCTGATCGTATCGATACTTCTCTAACAACTCTTCACAAAACCTAAAAAAACTGGGATCGGGTAAACAATCATCTTCCAAAATGATCGCGTCTTCAACCAAACTAAATACCCAATCTAAACCACTTGATACCCGCCTTTTGAGTCCCATATTTACGTCAGCATAATTTTTGAGTACCTCGCAGTCCCAATCAACTCGATCAATTATGGCGCGGGTAGCGGCGCACTTTTCGGCTTCACCAGGTTGCTCTGGACGAGGGCTATCGGCAATGACGAGAAGCTTCGGGGGATGAACCTGACGAATTACTTCAAATACTTTCTCCGTCGTATCGGGTCGTTTAAAAATGATAAAGACAACAGGAGTTTTCATAACAATTCAATTAAAATAGCAGAAATAACAATTGTTTTATGTTTCTAAAACAACTTCTCGATAAGTCCCTGACTTAACTATCTTACCTCTTTCTAGCACATAGACACAATCGCAATGTTCAACCGTAGAAAGGCGGTGAGCAATTACAATCAATGTTTTTGTCCCACTCAGAGCATTAATCGCCTGAGTCACCAGATTCTCTGTCTCATTATCCAGTGCAGCCGTAGCCTCATCCAGAACCAAAATCTCTCGTTCATGATAAAGAACGCGAGCAATTCCTACCCGTTGGCGCTGTCCCCCAGACAAGCGTATTCCCCGTTCCCCAACTGGGGTTTGAATTCCATGGGGAAGTTGCTCTAGGAGTTCCTCCAGTTGAGAAGCTTTAATCGCCTGATGCAATCTTTCAGGATCAATCAAATCATCAGGGACACCAAAAGCAATATTTTTCTCAATCGTGTCATCAATCAAAAAAATGGACTGGGGGATATAGCCAATCAGATTCTGCCAGGAACGGATATTTTCATATATGGAGACGCCATCTACTTGGATATCACCACTCTCCGCTGGCAAAAGACCTAAAATTACATCCACTAACGTTGTCTTTCCCGCTCCCGATTTACCGATGAAAGCAACGGATTCCCCTTTTTGAATCTGTAAACAGATAGTGTCCAAAGCGGGTGCTATGGTATTAGGATAACGGTAGGTGACATTAACTAAGTCAATTTTAGACTCAAAACTCATGCCTCGACCTGCCAAAGTATTGGCAGTGAGTCCCCCCTCTTCTCTGGAAGTTGGCAAAAACCCTCTTTCCTTACCTAGCTCTTGTTTTTCGATTTCCTGGAGATCCAAGTACAGCATATCCAGAACATAACTATTGTTTCGCAATTGACTTGTGGCTTGGATGAGCTGACTAGCCGATGGAATTAAACGCATTGCCGCGATCGCAAAAACTCCCATGACAGAGGTTAAGTCTTGCATATCTTGCTGAGCATAGATAATCGAGAGAGATATAAAACTAACCAAAAATACAACTAACGTTGTCTCGATTAAAATTCGCGGCAGCGTCTGAAACGTTTGAAATAAGGTTGCTGACCGGGAAAATTTATGAGATTGATCAGCCATTTGTTGCTCAAAATACGATTCACAACCAATCACCCGGGTTTCTTTCAATCCTCCCAATCCATGGTTAATCACACGGATCATCTCCTGGTTAGATTCCGACCGAATCCTGCCCCATTTTTTGAATTTATTACCAAGTCGTTGAAACAAAAGAACTGTTGGTAATAGCATAGCAAGAATGAGCATGAGCAGGAGTATATTTGTTTTAGCTAAGAGTGATAATAGAATTACTATAATAATGAAGTTAGAACCTCCCTTCAATAAAGGGAGGAGGCAGCCAGTCGTAAAATGTTGAACTTCAAAAACAACATTTTTAATGATACTCGCTGTATTTCGATTTAAGTGAAAGGTATAGTCTACTCTTAAATAATTCTTAATTAATCTCTGCATTAATACTTCTTTCTGTCCATAGCTAAAGTGGTAGACGTATGCCTGAGCCAGAAAATAAGCCACTGATTTGACACAAAATACGATAATAATTACCAAACCCAGTATTGGAATAAGCTGGCGATTCGATTGCAGAGCCAATCGCTGATAAATCCAGGAGAGCAAGGGAATTTGCTGGATTGAATCTGGGTTAGATGCGACGCTGATGAACGGTCCGATCAGTCCAATACCGATCGCTTCTAGCGCCGAAGTTAACAGAACGATAACAAAGAGTAAAGCTAGGCTTTTTTGTTTTCCTGTGAGTACATATAAAACTTTTGCCAGATATTGGAGCATATAACCGCTTCAGCTATGACGTTAAATCATACATTTATCCCTTCCTAGTTTCCAAACTCACGTCTGCTTTCTTGCCATCATCTTGCTCCTTGTGTAGTTCCCTAGTGTAATAAAAATAGCTATCTGGCTCATGTTTAACCATCACCTGATTTGCCACAAATCCTAAAACCTGCTGACCCGATC
>CAKZMA010000526.1 GCA_937127375.1 uncultured Coleofasciculus sp.
GCTTCCCCCGCTCCCCCTCACCACACCACTTATTCAGCAGCCCCTAAGTAGAGTAACCGTTAAGGGTGTATCCCCGTGGTGTAATCATCCAATCTCCGTGAAGACGGGTACTTTGATTGCCAATGAGTACAGTGGTCAGCATGTCAATGGGAATATCGAGTAATTTGTCAAGTGTGGAAAGCGTGATTTCTTCATCCTCTCGATAAGCCGATCGCACGATCGCGACTGGGGTTTGGGGAGAACGGTATTCAAGTAAGATACGATGGGCGATTGTCAGTTGTTCGATGCGGGTGCGCGATCGCGGATTATATAAAGCAATGACGAAATCGGCTTGGGCAGCAGCATTCAGCCGCTTTTCAATTACATCCCAAGGCGTCAGCAGGTTACTTAAACTAATCGCACAAAAATCATGCATCAGGGGCGCACCCACGCGAGACGCTGCTGCTTGCAGGGCGGTAATTCCGGGAAAGACTTGTACCCTTGGCGTCTTCCCATCCCACCCTTGGGCTTTTAGTTCCTCCAACACTAATCCCGCCATCCCATAAATCCCACAATCCCCCGATGACACAACCGCCACCGTTAATCCCCACTGGGCTAACTCAATCGCCCGTTGCGCCCGTTGGCGTTCCTGGGTAATTGGCAGAGATTCAATAATTTGTCCGGGATGCAGAATCGGGGAAATTAAATCAATATAGAGAGAATAACCGATTACCGCATCAGCCTGAGAGAGTGCCGTTTTTGCGGCTGGTGTTATTTGGTCTAACTGTCCGGGTCCCATACCCACCAACAACAGTTGTCCAATTCTACCCGTATACTCTTGTTGTGCCACCGCAATCGCCACTGTTACCGCCCCCGGCTGATCATCCGCCCGCACAATTTGTTTTTTTACCAGTAGGTTCGTAGTCGGCACTTTAGTGCCAGAAGCGCTAAAGCGCTGACTACAAGCGCTAAAGCGCTGACTACATACTAAGGCGGCGGCTTCTGCCACGCTGGGACTACCCACTGCCTGATTCACCACCGTTGATGGCGTAGGCACCGTTACCGATCGCAATACCTCCGCCGGAAAGGTTCGCAGGGGAAAATCATGGGCTTGACAAAATTCCACCAATCCCACTTCCGAGGCTTTAATATCAATGGTGGCAATTCCCGCGATCGCACCTAGGGCTAGATGATACCGTTGACAGGTTTGAATTATCGCCGTTTCGATTAATTCTCTAGAGGTTCCCCGTTCACAACCAATCCCCACCCATAATACCCGTGGATGCCATTGCACCTTGGGTAAATCAGAGTCTGGAGAAAAGCGACGCTGAGTAAAACTAATCCAAATCCGGGCATTAATTGGTTTGGGATTGGCGGCGTTAGCATCAACCCTCTGTTCGCCAGCATCGAAAACAAACGGATGTCCTGGGGGAAGGTGCTTCTGCCACAACCTAGAACCCACCTCTTGTATTACCTCAACCTGTTCACCTTTAGCTACGGCGGCGCTAACACCCGTCCAATCTCCCTCACCCCGTTGCCAACCGAAGGGAATGCCTACCATATCAACAGCAGGTAAATTTAACCCTGTAGAACCCCCAGTTAAAATAGGAGTCGCCCCTAGTTGCAGGGCAATCATCCGCGTCAGTTGATCGGCTTTCCCTTGATGTCCACTGCATAAACTAATCACAAACTGCCCATTTTCATCGACGACGATAACCCCTGGATCAGAGGATTTATCCTTTAAAAGCGGGGCAATAAGGCGCACCACCGCCCCCGTTGCTAATCCAAAAATAAAAGCGCGATGATTTTGCCAGAGGGAGGCGATATGGGATTTAAGAGAACCCTGATAGAACGATGCTGTGGGACTATTGTTCTGTTCAGAGGGATGAAGAGACTCAGGAAGCCACAACGTCGCCCCGGCGGTATGGCATAGAGGCTGTAGGGTTTGGGCGGCGGTAGGAGTGGTTGCGATCGCCACTAGGGGATGAAAGTCTTGAAATAGCAACACAGGTCTTTAAAATATCGATTCAATAATATCAGTTAGTGGTCATCCATATTAACTTATTAGCTTAGATTGTCATCCTTTTGTTATGCCAAAAAAACATAAATTCTTCAAAGTCCCCCTTTTTAAGGGGGATTTAGGGGGATCTAAACGTTGAGTGCTAATCCGGTTATTGACAAATACAGTAGTTGTCTGAGAGACTTACTTCATAATGGGAAAATGTGTCCGCCTGTAGGGTCGAATTTCATCCCTATTCAACAGAACTTCTTATCCTCTAAGTAACTCCCTTAATTGTCCTGACTAGGAGCAAAATCTCTGAATCAGTTAAATACGCCCGGAAAACGGGATGCTGCTGACAGGGATTGACGGCTTCTTATGAATCGACAGGCTTTGATCGTTGGGATTAATACTTACGATACTCAGCACCTGAAAAACTTGACATCACCGGCGAAGGATGCAGATGCGATCGCGCAACTCCTGATTGATCGCGGTAATGTCCAACTCAGGCTGCTTCCGGCTTTTAAC
>CAKZMA010000527.1 GCA_937127375.1 uncultured Coleofasciculus sp.
ATTTGGAAAGCCCTGCGAGAAAAGGCGATCGGACGGGTACGATTAGTGTATGCGGAAATGGACGATGGACTGGTTCACAAGATGCCCTACAAAAAATGGTCGAGTGAATCAGGTATCCCTTGGCCCTATAAAGATGAGTTTGAGGTGGGTTGTACGTTAGAACATGCAGGTTATTATGTCACCTGGTTAGCTGCATTTTTTGGTCCGGCGCAAACCGTTACAGCGTTCTCATCTTGTTTAATCCCAGACAAAGAGACAGATGTCCCCTTAGCGGAGGAAGCACCGGATTTTTCGGTGGCTTGTATCAAATTTGCCTCCGGCGTGGTCGCTCGGTTAACCTGTGGTATTGTTGCCCCTCATGACCACACCTTGGAGATAGTCGGGGATGAAGGAATACTGTGTACCAAGGATTGTTGGTATTATCGGTCTCCCGTTTATATTAAACGGCGAATCAGCATCAGGCGGAAAATGTTCATCAGCCCTTGGAAGCGAAAATATCCCCTTGTCGGGAAAGCCACTCGATATCGCTATCGGGGTTCCCAGCAAATGGACTTTTGTCGCGGTGTGGCTGAACTCGCTGCTGCTATCAGGGAAAAACGTCCCTGTCGCCTATCGGCTCAATTTTCGCTGCATGTGAATGAAATTGTCCTGGCGATTCATAATGCTCTAGATACAGGTTCTCCTTATACGATTTCATCCTCCTTTACACCGATAGCGCCGATGCCTTGGGCGAAATAAACGGCGATGCATCAGCAGGTAAGTTTTGAGGGGAAGAGTAGGAGGTTGTGTAGGGGCGGGTTTCACGACTACCTTTTCAGAATGTACCCAGATGTGACTAAACCCGCCCTGATTTAAGGACAGGGGTTTGCCTAAGGTTATTCTTGAATTGGATTAAGCTAGTGAAAATTCCAGTGGAAAATTAAGGCTAAAGCCCTGACTACGAACTAGGTAAGGCTAAAGCCCCTACTACGAACGGAACGAATCAACAGCAACCTATGAAGTTACTTGTCACCGGTGCATCCGGTTTTCTGGGACAATATGTTGTGGCACAAGCCCTACGACAGGGACATCACGTCCGTGCCTTGGTGCGACCTAGCAGCGTCCAAAACCCACTATCTTGGTCGAATCACCCAGCCCTAGAGTTAGTTGGTGTCGATTTACGCCAAAAGCAGGGACTCGTTGAAGTTTTAGACACAATAGATGTAGTTATTCATCTGGCGGCGGTGAAGGCTGGGGATTTTCAGAGTCAGTTGGAGGGAACGGTATCAACGACTGAGAACTTACTCGAAGCCATGGTGAAGGCGAATCGGCGGCGTCTGATTGGGATTAGTACGTTCTCGGTTTTCGACTACTTACATATCCACTCCGGTGACATAATTAATGAAGAGTCTCCCATTGAATCGAATCCATCCCAGCGAGATGGTTATGCTCAGACAAAGTTGATGCAAGAACAACTGTACCGCGATTTTGCCCAGAATCAGGGTGGACAGGTTACCATTCTCCGTCCCGGTATGGTTTACGGACGAGATAATCTCTGGAATGCCCATCTTGGCGCTCAACTTGGCGATAACCTCTGGCTTCGGATTGGTAATCATGCCACAATCCCCTTGACGTATGTAGAAAACTGTGCTGAAGCGATTGTCGCGGCTGCCCAGTCTGATCAGGTTATCGGTGAAACGATTAATATTGTGGATGATGATTTACCTAGCCAGCAAACTTATGCCCATCAGCTAATGAAACGCATGGACTCTCCGCCCCGAACCATCCCGATAAACTGGACGGTGATGCAGCTAGTTGCCAACACGGCTTGGGCGATTAACAGCTATCTTCTCAAAGGAAAAGTCAAACTTCCTGGTATCTTAGTCCCCGCCAAACTCCAAGCTCGGTTTAAACCGTTACACTATAGTAATACTCGCGCCAAACACCAGTTAAACTGGACGCCTAGATACTCACTAGATACCGCCCTTGACCGCAGTTGTAACCCAATGGAATTGCGAACTGTGCCGCATCAGACACCTCCAGTGATTGAGGAGTTAAATTGATGCGAATTGCTTATTTAACGGGAATGTATCCCAGAGCAACGGATACATTTATTCAACGTGAAGTCGCTGGCTTGCGGCAAAAGGGTTTAGAGGTCTACACCTTCTCGGTTCGCCGCCCTGGTGATGAACATATCGTCGGTCCAGAACAAAAGACTGAACGGGAACAAACGTTCTATATTCTACCGCCTAATCCGATCACATTGGTGTTGTCGCACTTAATTCTCCTATTTACCTCACCGGGACGTTATTGGAAAGCCCTAGCCTTGGCATGGTCTACCAACCAACCTGGGTTGCGGGGTACACTCTATCAGTTATTCTACTTTGCCGAAGCCGGTCTGCTGGCGCAACAGATTGGGACCCAACAAATTCAACACCTGCATAACCACATTGCTGATTCCTGCTGCACCGTCGCCATGCTAGCGGCGGAACTTGGGGGCTTTACGTTCAGCTTCACAATGCATGGTCCTTACATCTTCTTTGAACCCTACCGTTGGCGGATTGATGAGAAGA
>CAKZMA010000528.1 GCA_937127375.1 uncultured Coleofasciculus sp.
AATGTCAAACCTGCGTTAGCTGATATTGTGACTTCTAGTTGACACGCTTGGGGAAAACTTTTTTCGACCGTTTTTTGTGTGATACCTTTTTTTTCACAGGATGTAGAGACGCGCCATGGTGCGTTTCTACTGATATAAAATCAACGGCATAGAAGAAGATTTGTTTTATTCAGATGAGGATGAGTTTTACTTTTTGATGTGAGAGTGAAGCCGTAGCCCAAAGCGCCGCCGAGTCAACGGATAGTGATTGTGGGGATAACAGAGGCGGATATCCAGGAATTAATTGTAGGGGCGGGTTTAGCCATTTAATTCAGACATTCACCGATACCCTATCAACAAAACCCGCCCTCCCCACCAATAACTGGGGTTACAGTGGCTGGGAATGATGCGGTTAGTCGTAGATGCGCCAGTGGGAGTGTTAACGTTAGAGCATCGGGGGAGTAATGGTAGTTAGGGTGATATTGGGTATTGGTTTGTAAGCTTTATCCGGTGGGGGTTTATACCAAGTTGCGTTCTATCATGTCTAGGAACAGCGTTGCGAAGAATCTGGACAGATGCGCGAGCGTCATTCCGTTTCACTGCATTCTGCTCAGAATGACAGATTTTACCTTAGACTGCAACTTAGTATTAGCGTTCAATTTCCATCTGGGCAAAGTGTTCCATCAGCATCCGGTGGATGAAGATATACCCGCCGCCTACTTTTTGGAGGAAAATGCGATCAGCGGCGTAGTCGAGGAAACAAGCGTAGTTCCAGGGGATGTAGTTGTTGAAGTAAAGGATTAGGCGTAAAATAAAGTGTTGGATTATGCATAAAAAACCGCGCATTGTACCAACCATCAGTCCTACCGACAACCCTAGTTTCAGAATGCCTAGTCCAGTTAAAGATTCAGGTTTTATGTGCAACAGTTCGGTTAAACCAATTAACGGTAAACATATTACTACCGGAATCAAACAACCAATTAAAGTTGTAAAAGTAGCATTTTTAAATGACTTTTTAATCCCTTGATTTGGAACAGTTGTATTGGCTGTATTATTGACCTGAAACCCAGCCATCAAAAATCGCCATGTTCCAACAGATATTGTCATAAATATAGTCAATGCTATAGCAGAGATCAACCCTCCCGATAAAGCAATAAATATCCTGAGTATTTGATTATATGAATTTGACTCCAGATAAAATTTAGCTGTAGAAATTATAAAAAAAGTTGAGCTATAAATTTCAAATTCATTGATAAAAGCACGCCAGTCATGTAATCCTTTTTTCCAAGACCATTGCAGAAGTTCAATCGGTTGTATTTGTACTTTATTTCCTCTGGTCATTCCAAGTATCAAAAACAAAGGGATTACTATGAATCCAAACACTGTTATATCTAGCAAATACAGAAAAATAAAACTTAGTAATCCTAGGTTTAAACCAAATATAAAACCGTACACTAATTTATCTTGAATGTTTTGCAACCATAGATAAGGTTGAATACTTTCAATCAAGAATATTGTTTGAGACTCCTGAAACATTCTCTGCGCCAACCAATTAAGCCATCGGATTGTCTTATGTTTTGAGTATATTTGCTTGCCTTTTGAACGATTATGGCGATTAAACATTCGCTCAATGTAGTCATCAAATAACTTCTTGCGTCGCTCTTCCAACACTTGAATTTTTGGTAAATCCTCAAGTGCTACTCCCTGATAAGCCAACATCATAATATTAAGCATCAAAGGGGATTGGGCTAACTCTTGTAGTACCGTATCCTCTACCATTAATGCTCTCAACCCTGCCAAATCAGCACCAACCCTATCCAAATAATTATAGATTTGCTCTAAAGTCAGCGATTTTATATAAACAGCACTTTGAAATTCCAGGCGCTGAGAAAGAGCTTCATAGTCTTTGCTCCGACTGCACACCAATAATTCTGCACCATAATTCTGATAGAATGTGTTCAACGCTGCAATACACTCATCTCTATACTCAGCCTTAACTTCATCCAAGCCATCCAGCAAAGGCAGCAGTTGCTGTTGTGTTATCCAAGCTTGTCCAATTTTTTCAGGAAACTTATACTTGCTATTCAGTTCCTCAACTAACCAATCGGCTATCTTCTGCCGCTTATTCGCCCAAGAGTAGAGGTTAAAGACGACAGGAATTGGGAGATTACTATTATGTTTAGCACGGTCGATTAAATCGCGGGTGAGTTCCAATAACGTCGTGGTTTTTCCTGACCCAGGTTCTCCTAAAATGAGTAGTGTCCTCCCTGTGCCGATTTGGTCAAA
>CAKZMA010000529.1 GCA_937127375.1 uncultured Coleofasciculus sp.
AACCCGCCCTCCTCACCGATAACGGAAAAACAAAACCCGCCCTCCCCACCGATAACGGAAAAACAAAACCCGCTCTTATGCATCTTCCCATAAGCAATCCAATCATGAACCAACTGCAACATCGCTGGGTCATCAATGCAGCCGAAGCCAAAATACTCCTCAAACAAAAAGCCGCAACTGTGCTAGATGTTCGCCAGCCGATGTCCTGGCTTTTCAGTCATGTTCCTGGTGCGGTTTGGCTGGGATGGTGGCAATTCTTGCAGCAACTGTTACCCCCGAACGGAAAACTGCTCAAAGACTCAAAGATACTCGAACAAAAACTGCGGCGGTTAGGTATCTGTAACCGTAAACCTGTTATCGTGATTGGCAATCCCCCTAATAACTTTGGCGAAGAGGGGCGAGTGGTGTGGATGTTGCGGACTCTAGGACACCCGCAAGCGGCTTTCGTCAATGGTGGACAGGCGGCGTTGGTGTCTGTGGGAGTTCCCACGGTTTGGGGAGTGACTCGTGCAGAACCCGGAGACTTTGTGGTCAAATCTACACCATTATGGACGATTCAGCGCCATCAACTGCAAGACAATTTGACAACCCAAGCGTATTTTGTCCTGGATAGCCGTTCACCCGAAGAATTTGCTGGCGCTACGCCCTACTGTGAAAAACGGGGTGGACATATTCCTGGGGCTGTGCATTTCCACTTCCGGGATTTAATGGATAAAAAAGGGTACTTACTTTCCCCAGAGGAAATTATTGCCCAGCTACATCAACGGGGATGCGATCGCGAGACTCCCATTGCTACCTATTGTACAGGGGGTGTGCGCTCTGCCTTTATTGTTGCGGTGCTAACTGAGTTAGGGTATACCTGTGTGAAAAACTATGCCGGTTCGATGTGGGAATGGTCAGCTTATCCGGCGAAAACTCATCCTCTAAATAAGTAAAACGTAAAAAGACGCAGTAGCGAGCGAGACGCAGACGCAGTAGCGAGCGAGACGCAGACGCAGTAGCGAGCGAGACGCAGACGCAGTAGCGAGCGAGACGCTCGCACTACAACAATTTTTCCTCTTCTCTATTCCCTGTTAAGCTGAAGTTTCCCTTACTCAAAAAGTTATTCAGCAAGCCCTTAGTAATTTTACGGATTTCATTCTGCGTTTTTCTCTTTCCCTTTCATTGCTTTGCCAATATACATCAGGGATGTGTTATCACTGATTTTAGCTTGAAATCCTCCAGTCTTTTTATAGTGAATATAGGCACGAATATTTTGATATAAAGAAATCCCAAACAAGTCAAATCCTTTAATATCTATATCATCAAAGCCAACTTGCCATAAAAAATTTCTTAATTCTTGAGGTTGAATAAACTTGTGCCAATCATGAATACCAGGGGGGATTTCTTGTAAAATCTCTTCCAATACTACTATAAATATTAGTTTTGACTTGACGGTTCGGTTAATGGTATCAAAAAAGAAGTATCCCTGCGGTCGCAAAACTCGATAAATTTCTGCCACTGCCTTTTGCCAATCGACAACATGTTCTAAGACATCCACACAAATGACAGCATCAAAGGTATCATTTTGCCAAGGTAAAGTTTCGGCTTGCCCAACTCTGTAGTCAATTTCCCAGCCCTGATTCGCTGCATGGTTTTGAGCGCTGATGATGCATGGAGAAGAGCGGTCAATTCCGGAGACAATTGCCCCTTTTGCCGCCATAAACTCACAAGAATACCCGCCGCCACAGCCAACATCTAAAACGTTCAATCCTTGCCAGTCTTTGATATAAGAATCAAAGAAGGTAAAGCGAGGTAAATTGAGATAAGAAAGGGTATAGATTTTTTCATCCGGCTGCCACCATCGTTCAGCCATGCGATCATAAAACTCTAAATCATTTCGTTTTCGGGGTTGATTTTTCATCATTTAAAGGCAAAATCTATATATTTATCCTATTTTGAAGGATCTAGACCAACACTATCGATCAATCATGTCATCTTCTGTGTCTATTATCATTCCCACCCTGAATGAGGCAAGTTGTTTAGAACGCACCTTGCGCCATCTCAATGTACTGACACCTCCTCCTCTGGATGTGGTTGTGGTGGATGGTGGAAGTGAAGACGAGACAGTCGCGATCGCGTCATCCGCCGGAGTACAGGTTATCCTCTCTCAGGACGCTGGACGTTCGATCCAGATGAACCAAGGCGCACAACAGGCAAAGGGAGAGATTCTCTGTTTTCTTCATGCTGACACATTAGTGCCAGATGATTTAATATCACTCATTCAACAGACTTTAATTGACCCCACTGTTGTCTGTGGCGGATTTATCTCCCTGATGGCGGGTTCAAGAACGACGCGCTGGGGAATATCGTTGCATAATTACCTGAAAACCTACTACGCGCCTCTACTGTTTCGACCTCATTTATTTAGTCGAGGATTGCGCCTGTTGTTTGGGGATCAAGTGATGTTTGTTCGCCGCCTCGATTTCTGGGAATGTGGTGGATTTGATTGCACGTTACCGATTATGGAAGAGGCGGATTTGTGTCTAAAGTTGGTCAGGCGAGGACGAATTCGCTTGGTGAATCGGGTGGTTCAGAGTTCTGATCGCCGCGTGGCACGTTGGGGATCGCTGAAAGCAACGGCGATTTATGTTTATGTGGGTGTCTTGTGGGGGTTGGGGATGCCTGCATCTTATTTAAAGAAATTTTACGAGGATATTCGCTGATCGTTAAGTGTCCAGTCGTAGTCCAGATAAATAATAGGAGTATTAGACGCGATCGCACTCTCAGTTTTCAGGTAAGCGCGGATATAATCGGGGATAGAGTCAGCAATTTTGAGAAAATCATCCCCGTACCATTTGAAGATGCGACTACAATAAAGGGTTTGATTCGATTGATCGTATCGAACTTTATCATGATTATTAATAAATCGGCTGGCGTCTTTCTCTAATTGATTGCGTACCGATTCTGCCCAATACGCACCTGGATGCAGCAAAGGACAGCCAATTGCTGCACAAACCAGGGCAAAATGTATGCGAGGTTCGTTGAATTTGCGGCGGATAATTTTGTGTTCGATTTTGTTGAGGCTGTAACGGCGAGTGGGTGGCAAAGGATGGCTGAAGAACCAGAGAAAGGCTAGCCAATTTGGGATACCAAAAATCCGGGGTAGGATGGATTTTATCGGGTATCGTGCCAAAACGGAAGCAATCACAGAGGCATTGTAGAGGTTAATCCATAGCGCTAATTGTTCATCGGGATTCGAGATAGATTTGGGATCGAGTTGTTCTACAGTCCATAGCCAATTCATTAATGTTTGGTATGACTGCTGTGACCAATCCTGATAATTGACGCGACCATTTTTATCAACGTATTGGCGTAGGAGTTGATCCCAAACTGTAAAGTCAATCATACTTACACTCAGTCGGTGGTAGTCAGATTTGTCGCGATCGCGTTGTTCTGTACAGCTAAGTCGATCGACCCTATTCGATCATAAACGGCTAATGCCGAATCCTGAGGTTTTGGGCGCTCTGGACTGATTACCTGTTTCTTTTAAGAAGTAAATCCACTTGTCTGTCAAACTATTTAACTCAGATAAGGATTTTTTAAATTTTGGTAATTCGACAAAGATTAGTCGTAATTCGCCACCGATACATTCAAAGTTTTCCGTTTCTTCTTTAAACCGAAATTTGTTGATCACCGCTTCGGTCTCTTTAAACAGGATAAAGTCGGTAATTGTCACCGCGATCGCTGGATTCAACAGTGGGTAGTCTTCTCCTTTGACCAACTGGTTGCTATAGGATTTTGCCAGGTTATAAGCCACTCGTTTATTAAACGCCGCCATAGATGCAATTTGCATTTCGATGACGACAATCGAGCCATCGGCTAAAACTGCTTTCACATCTAAATACGTGTCTTTTAAACTGAGTACCTGACCCGGATTGTAGGGATTGATGATGGTTAAAGATTTAATGACTGGCTCCCCGGCATAAATAATCGCATTGAGAAAGCTGATTAATATCTCCTTGCTCTGTTCAGAACCGAATATTTTTTTAAAGGCGTAATCGACTTTAGGGCTGATAAATCTCATCGGTTTCTCCCTTTTGCGTGGCTAGGGATAGAGTATCTTTTAATTTTATCACCAATATCCTCTACCTATCTTGAGATGCGATCGCACAATTCCACCAACCCCCGATAATTTGGCTTGTGGTGGCGCTGTCTTTGCTTTCAGTCAAGCTTGGTGCTGATTAAGTCTGGTTCAATAAGGAAAACTTTTCAATTTTAGGTTTTAGTTTTAATATTCTCAAGATAACCGGATTGAGGGCTGGCAGAAAAAGTCACTGGCAAATCCTGAGTTGACGGGGGTTTAAGGTTGTAGTATGTTGTTACGGTAATGTTGTATTGGGTGTTTTTTGTAGCAATTTTTTTAACCCCATCGCTTAAACGCCTTGAAAATGCGTATTTTTATCCTCTCTAGCAGCGGGAAAAGTTAAACTCTACAAATATATTACATTACCCAATTGTCAAAACTCGCAAAGGGACAAATTTGACAAAAAAACAGTTTAATGCATTAGCCAGGACTTAAAATAGGTATGATTAAGTTAGGACTTACGCAAAGCCTCTCAGTCTTCTATGTGTAGGGTGGGGAGAGTGTAGCGTAACGCACCTTTGCCACGATAGGTGGTGTAGATACGTTAAGTTGTTCGGCATTTAAACCTTAATATCAATAATGGCGCAATCTTTGCCGTAGTGCGTTTAGCGAAGCCATGCCGCAGGCTTTGCATCTTGCTCGCTACATCAAGCATCTTGCTCGCTACTAATACCCAATTTAAATGCATGACAGCTTAATTACAGATGCACAGAGCAATAAAACCATGCGAGAAAAAATCGTTAAACTATTATTTACTCCTATTCCGGGAACCAAAAGTATAGAATAAGGGCTGTTTAGAGTTATTTGTATGTCATTAACTAAATTAAGACAGTGGTCAGTTACTAGTTTAATTTTTCTCCTCAAGTCACTGCGCTGGTTCGTACCGAGTGTAAGTGTCTTATTAGCCATTTGGATGATTGGTGGTAATTTCCTCGCTTCTCAACAGGAAAAGGAAATTGAACAGGATATCGACGAATTTGTCGAACGCTTCCCGGATACTGAACCGAATGATTCGGCGTTGAAGTTGCGAGCTTTG
>CAKZMA010000530.1 GCA_937127375.1 uncultured Coleofasciculus sp.
GGTCGGTTTACAGTCACAGTGATTTCCAATGGCTGTGGGACGCGATACCTGGTTTGACTCAAATTACCATCCTGGCTAAGTTGATGTTAACGTTACCTGAGCGTCAGTTAAGGGAGTTGGCTCAAATTATCGGGGGCTGAGGATTATCAAGGATGAACCTGACGTTTTTTGGCGGGGAGAGTTTGTGCGCCAATGGCGCACATTTCCAAGCTTCTCTGCTGGAAAACCCAGGCGCGATCGCTAGGGAGTAATCAGAAACCGCCAATTGCTGTCGGTGAGAGCATTTCAGCCACAGCCAAGATAGAGTGCGATCGCAAACTGGGTAGCCCTAAATCATAAGTCCTTGTCTGGGAGAGTATTTTAGCCATTTTTAAGGTAAAGTGTGAGGGGTTTGACAGTAACCTCAATAATAGGGGTCAATAAACACAACGATGGTCAAACGAGTTCTGATTGTGGAGGATGATAAAGACCTCCGAGATATCATTCAACTTCAGTACGAGAACGATAAACGATATCTCTTTTATTTTGCTAGTAATGGTAAAGAAGGGCTACAACTTCTATCCACGTATACGGAATGGGAAGAAACCTCAGCAGGACGTCGTTTTCTGGGGTGTAAGATTGACTTAGTAGTAACGGATTTACGGATGCCCTCCAGGTATCGCAATAGTGCGGCTCAGGAAATAAAAGCAGGAAATCAGATTTATGATGGTGTAGACTTATTGCGGCAAATTAATAACCTGAAATATCCTGTAGGTAAGATTGTGATTTCCGCCTATGGTAGTGATAAAGTGCTGCAAGAGATCATGGCAGAAGGCGCATTTCGATTTCTGCCCAAACCTTTTACCCTAGAGCAGTTAGAACAAGCCTTTAATGATTATTTTAAACATAAGTCTCATCTGTCTCGGAAAACGCCAGGGGGATTCATTGAGCCACGGGGGAATTACTATCTCCAACGTTGGCGGGATGAGAATGGGAAAGCTCGTTCTTTAAGCATTCCCCGGTATAATGTCAAAACGTGAGAAGTAGAGTAGCCATGTCCCACCCACTAATTGAGTCTTCAATTACCTTTTTCTACACCCATAACCTTGACACCTCGGCACGGTTCTATGAAGATGTGTTGGGTTTGGAGTTATGGCTTGATCAAGGCAGTTGTCGGATTTATCGGGTTAGTGGTGATGGGTATGTGGGTTTATGCCAAAGTAGCGATACAAAAACGCCACTGACTAACAAACAATCCAATGTAATTTTTACCCTGGTAACACAGCAGGTGGACGAGTGGTTTAACTATCTTCAGCAGCGCGGGGTTAAATTTGAAAAGTTGCCGGAGTTGAATAAGAAGTACAATATTTACCACTGTTTACTGCGTGATCCCAATGGTTATTTAGTTGAAATTCAACGTTTTGAAGCTCCTTCGGGGGGAGTGTAAAAACTATCCTGAAGGATAGGTGAGTAAAAAGCTTTATCAACCCGGGTTTTGAGCAACTTATCATCATTTTAGGTTATCTTCTCACCAACTGGATGATGAGGGGGATAATAATGAATTACAATTTGTTTGATAAAGACACCAAAATCTTCTGAGAAATCAGACAGTTAATATGATGCGTTACCCGAGTGGCTAAGTCTTGGCTGTGAACCAATAACCCCATCTCCATGTTGAGTGCGAGGGCGTATTCGGTTAAGTTAGCACTGGAAATAAAAAGCTGTTGATTATCACAAATAGCACATTTGATGTGAAGGGAACCATGTTTACCATTTTTATCCGTAGGTCGCTTGTCCCTGGGCCAGATGAATACTTGTGAGAGTTGAGTAATGTCTGTGCCGAGAGCGGTGATGACTCCAAAGGGAATCTTGCCTTCGCTCGACTCAGGAGTTTCTGCAATGATTCGTAAATTAACCCCCCTAGTCCCAGCGGCTATCAGTTCTTGGGCAATCTCAGGAATTTTGTAGACAGCAAAGCTGACAAGGATTAGCTCCTCTTTGGCTTCACGAATCATTTGCAGTAGGGTCTGATCGGTACGACGCAGTGGTGTTCCTTTTGGATTAGGTCCACTCCAAACTAATTGAGCCGATAATTCCTGACGTGATGCTGTCTCGCAGTGAGCTGCTGTTGCCAAAGCTGTGGCGATCGCGTCTCCATCCAGATGCCTTGCTTCAACCTGCCAAAGTTCAATCAGTTCAGCAACAACACGACGCCAACTTGCTTTGGGAAGCCCTGACAGAAGCTGGGTTTTCAACGACTCAAAAGATGGGTTTTCATGCTTCATCAATACCGCGATCGCACTATTGAGTGTTGGCGTGGGTAGTTCTCGAGCGACTCGGCGAATCTGGGCTAGCAGCCTTTGTGAAAAAACGGTCACAACCTTAATCCATGTCCTTGAAAAAAGCCAGTTTAGCTTCAGCCGCTTTGACTGTTCTCACCAGTAAGGAGCGGTCTAAGTATTTATTACCGCGTTCACAGGATGTTTCTGGGCTGAACAAGCAGGCATGGCAGGCTGCCCAGTGGAGGGAGTTGGCGCTTTGTAACGGACTGTGTTCGGCACATAGAGGGTCAGAAGCGCACAAGCGCATTTGTTCGAGAGCTTGGTCAATGTGACGACCCAGTGTGACGGGTTCGCCTAGACTAACTAACCCGCCCAAGGTACCTTCGCTGTCGGGCGCTGCCGTATAAATTAGGACGCCTGCCATTGGACCGTTGTCATCGCTGGGAGATTTGGAGTAAATCCGCTCTCTTAGGCTGGCGGCGGTGTAACCGCACTCAATTGCCAGTTGTCGCATGAGGGCATGAGCAAAGGAGTGTAATAAGAGGTAACGGACTCCAGGGTAATTAACTTCTGGGTCGAGAGAGCGAGCGCGTCGCCACCGTCGATGAGCATCAAAGCTTTGTTGGTTGTAAGTTTTCAGCACAGGAGTGTCTTGCAACCATTGCCCGATCGCATCCTCTCGGAACTGGAGAAAAATCCCTTCCCCGCGCACTTCAGAGGCAGGTATCCATTTCGGCTCGTGCCGACTCAGAGAGGCTCGATATTGTTCGGGTAATTCTCCAATTTCAGCATAGTCCCCCGGTGATTCAATCCGGGTAAAACCGATCAACGCTCGAACTTCTCGTAAGCGTTCCACCAACACAACTTTGTCGAAATACTGTTCGTAACCCTTGGGAGCGGCAACTGGAGTCAGCCAGAAATCAGTCGTGTTCAGGCTTGTATCGGCGGCAGAGAAGACTTTCCATTCTGGTGTTTTGATATCTCTGACCTCTGGCGCATCGGTTTCCTCCGGTGACGATGAGCGTTTTTGCTGAATTTGCTCCCAAATTTCTGCGTCGGTGTATTTGGCGAAGTTTTTGAGTTGACCAATTTGGCGGAAGGCAGCTAGGATATCAATGCTTGTTGCTTTTTCCAATATCGTCCAGTGCTGATCCACGAGTTGACCGAGTTTATTAACTGTCGTGGGAATGGAAAGTGCAGAAAGAGTAATAGGAAACCAGCTATTAGATGCGCCCAAGAGCAGACTGGTCATTTGCTCAGTACAGCCACCCTCATCAAAACGTCGCAGATGAGGATGACGACCTCGACATTGGGGCAGATGCTTTTTCCCGAGTTCGCCAAAAGCATCGGACATTCGACGAGAAGCGCCACAGGCATCACATTTGACTTCAATTTCGGTAGCTGAACCCGAAACGCCATACTCGTAAAGACGCAAAGCCCCTTTACAGTCTTTATTGCCTTTATGAACAAAGTAATGCCACGGGAAGTCATCTAAATGCCCGTGTTTGCAGCCCACTAAAAATCGTGCCGGAATTACTGTCGGCGGATATTTTCCTTTGCAGCTACTATGCACGTAGCGATTTTGATCCAAGCGATAGCGATCGCTTTTCAGGTCAAATAGCTGGGATTGCAGTGGCGCAAGTAACCGACACCGTGGACATAATACCCAAGTCGGAAATGGGGCAACTGGGATACCGACTTTGAGTGTATCCTCGGACGAGTTGGGCAGGTTGTTATTCGATTCAGGGGGAATAGGGGGTGAGAGGAGTTGCTTAACCTGGTAACTCAGCTCTTTCTTTACAGCCGCTAGTAAACGTTCTTCCCCTAACTCAGCGGTATGGGTAATATCCCAGTCATCTAATCCCATAACCATTGTTGAGAGGTTGGGTAGGTCTATCACAGACCCAACGCCGGAGGAAAATAGAATTTGGCTGGGTCTTAATTCCCCAATTTTGTTTTTAGCTTGAGACTTACTCATTGAGATACTTATCTATATTTGAACTCAGGATTCAGGTAAGAGTGGGGATGACAATTCAGCCTCAAATACCTTAGTTGTTAGCTCTCGAATAACTGGTAAATCGCTGCTGAGAAAATTCTCCCAAGCCGCTTGCACTTTCTTTCTGTTTTAATTCCTCACTATCAGTAACTTCATAATCAATACCTTCAAAAATATCTTTTTTGTAAATAAACATCCATTAAGCGAATGTATCTCTTAGGGCTGTCATCTAAAACCAGTTTATGTAATTCAGCATCCTTATGAATGAGTGTCTTCAGAAATTCAGCAAGCTCGGATTGTAAATCTGGGCGATGTTCAAAAAATAAACCCAGAGCAGGCTTATGTTTATTGTAGATTTTCCGACAGAATTCTGCAATTTCCGAATCACTCACAATATGTCTCCGAATTAAATTAGAATAATGAGTCATCAATGTATATACATCAGTCCCTAATGTTGATCATTTTTGCAAATAGTATCAATTAATTCAGCAATTTTAGAGTAGCTGCAAGCAATCCATTTATTATCAGATCTGTTGGTTTTTTGAATCAACTTTTGGTCATTAGTTATTAAGCCTTCAATTAAGTTTAGCTTTTTTGCACATCGGTTGGGGTGGGCGGAAATCATCATCAGGAATGCGCTCATCAAGGATTAGCCCAATACTCGGTTCTACATTCCGCAAGGAGTTCAGACAGGTAAATGGTTGCCATCCGCCTTGTTTAGGTTCTTCCAAAAGTCCAACGGTGATACCATCGTTTTTCGTTTGATATCCCAGCACTGTTCCTCCAACTAAATTGCTTGCTTGCTCTAACCAATAGTCGAGTTTGGCTTCCAATTCTTGTTTTACTAAATCGCGGGTTTGGACATCTCCCACCGCCCAAGCTCGTGCGAGAATGGCTTCAACGGCTGCTTGGATGTAGGGATGATTGCGTGAAATGGCTTCCGCTTTTGGGTTAGCATTTAACTCACTCCCTGCCAAACGCACGAGCGAAACGAGCAGGGCGGCTAGTCCCCGGTCAATGGCACGCGGAGCAAAGGGGGTTAGGGATAGGGCTTCGACGTGTTGGTAGAAGGTGGCGTGGTAATGTTCAAATTGCTCGTAGTGAGATAAATCTCTGGGGCGTGTCCAGTTGTAGACGGTGAACACTAAGCCGGGGTAAGTACGCCCCACTCGCGAAGTTGCTTGGATATACTCGGCTGTGGTTTTGGGTTGACCTGTAACCACCATGACGCCCAAACGTTTTACGTCCACGCCGACGGAAATCATGTTGGTGGCAAGTAGTACATCTAGAGGTTTGTGTCTATTTCCTTTCTTTGCCCGGTCAGGGGTAAATTTAGTTTCTAGTTTATCCAACACAATGGGAATGTCTGTAGAGGCTTTGCGCGAGGTGAGTTCTTCAACTTCTAGCCGCGATCGCTTCGCTAATCCCCGGCGGTCGGTTTTGCCTAGCCTTGATTGAATGTCATCATCGACCAAGCGCCGGGTGCCACCCAATTCACGCATTGAGTTGAAGTAACCCACAAGCGTCATCCAAGGGTCGGCACGCTCTCCGTATCCTTCATTTTCATAAAGGTACTGGGACGCGGCGAGGACTGCGGTATAAACCCGAATCAAAGCAGCTTTTAATCGGCGTCCCGTAGCGCAGATGCCTAAGTAACGCCGTCCGGGATAGTCTTCACTGGGTTCGCGCTGACAGGAAAAGAAATTGTTTTTGATATCTAAGCCTTGTGGAGGAAAGACTTGCACATTCCGCAGGAATAAATTATGCACCTGGTCTCGCGCTTGACGGATGGTGGCGGTTGAGGCAATGACTTTCGGACGTACCTGTTTCCCGTCTACTTCCCAGGAGGCTAACTTATCCACAGCCGTTTCATAGAGTCCAACGAGCGTACCCAAAGGACCGCTAATTAAATGTAGTTCGTCCTGGATAATTAAATCTGGGGGGCGCAGGGGATTTTTGGGTAAAGTCCTGGCGGTGGGAAGACCATACCGGGCGGGGTGGGTGTCGGTATCCTCGATTTCAGGAGAACGGAAGCCATGTCGGGAACAGTAGCCCTCTACTTGTCCGAACAGCATCTGTACTGCCCCGTTCCAAGGCATTTGAGCGAATTTATCAACGGTGGCAATGAGTAGAGTGGGCAGGCGGCGATAAATCTCTTCGTCTACCACTAGCACGGGAAGTCCTTCATTAGGAGATTGCTTTTGGGAGAATAAACACCGCCCTAAGGCATCACCGCAGTAAATCAGGGTTCGTCCCTGCCCTTTGGCAAAGGACTCGACTTTAATGTGCTGTTTACCGGGGTCAATTTTCGAGCCACACCAAGGGCAATTCGTAAGCTGGTGGGGAGAACCTGTACTTGTTGGCTGGTACTGTCCCAGCTTTTGTTTCATGAATTCTTCGCTTTTCTCGGTGCGGTTGGGGGTGGTTTTCATGCCCACCCATAACCCGATGCGGAATGGCTCATCGCCCCATTTTTTGGGGTCACAGCGGCGGATGGTTTCACAGGCACACATTAAAGCGGTAGCCCGTTGGAATTGTTGCAACGTCAAAAGGCGCAGGGTGTAGCGCATTAAGACGGCAACGCCGTATTCTCCAGAGCGTCCGCCAAGGGTTCCCTGCAATCGCCGTAGTCCGATAGTATAGGCGGTTAATCCTAGATATGCCTCAGTTTTCCCGCCGCCTGTGGGAAACCAGAGCAAATCCGCGATCGCATCGGTGGGATGACTTCGTTCTGGATGATGTAAATTAGTAATGCTGGGTAAATTCAGGAGAATAAAGGCAAGCTGAAACAGTCGCCAAGAGCGGTTTTTGGGGATGTCAATGTTGGTAAGTTCAACGTCTTTTCCTTGCCGTTTTTGCTCGGCGTAGATGCTATGAATCCGCTGCTGCCACATTGCACGGTTCATAAATTGGAAGGCTTCGGCGGCTTGGGGGTCGGATTGCAGGAGAGCAAGCCCTGCTTCGATGCGTTGGCGGGCGCGATCGCAGGTTTCTAGGGCGGTAAATGCACAACTTTGGTAATCTGTCAACCCTGTACTGGGGTCTGAGATGCGGAGAGTTTGTTCATCAATCCATTTTTTGTAGGCAGTTACTAGGGGATTGAGTTTTGCCTGGAAGTCGGTGATTTCTGTTTCAGCCAGTTCCTTCATGTCCAGAACCAATCCCCCCAGTTCCGGGATGTCCTCAGTAGTGGGAGGCGTGGTTTGGGGAACTTCGTAAGCGGGGATGACTTGCGTGGATAGGCGGACAGCCCGATAGGGGTTTTTGGGTGACACTTGGCAATGAATGCCCACGCCATGTCCGACAGCAAATTCCACCTGTTCACGGTAAATCATTGCCATTGCCTGTTCCTCGGCAAACAGGGCGGGGTCAAGTTTACCCACGGATCGTTGGCTGCGCCGTTGGATAAAGATGTCAGGCTGTTCTGCGTCAGCCGATTCTACGGCTAGGGAGGGTTGAAACAGCCAAGCCCGATCCGGTAATTTGTTGGGTTCTTTTTGTCCATTAACCAGAAATAGGGTGACAATCCAGTCTGTTCCAGAAGCGCGGATTTGTCCAGAAACAATAACATCGGGGTAATCGGGATGGATTGTCCAAGGGGAAATCGCGCCTTCAGTTAGAGGAATGGGGTGGGAAACGGCTTGGATGGGTTGGCGTTTCCAAACTTTTTTAGGTGTAATCCCATCTTTTTTCACCAGCGTCTGGCTGTCTACCCGCTGGTATTGTCCCCATCCGGCTTTTACCTGAATGGCTTTTGCCTCGCGGCTGACACAGCATGTCATTCCCATTGAGGAGGGGAACATATTTTCTACAGGGGGAATACTGGGTTCGGTGGTGCCATCTTCTGTAGTTTCTTTGCCAGAGACGGCTAATTCGTCTAGTTGTTCTGGCTGTTCATCCACTGTTCCGGTTAGGGAAACTGCCAATTCATCGGTTTGGACAGAGGCTTCGTTGAATGCTTCTGGTTTGATGCGCCGCTGTTGGGGTGCAAGCAGTCCGACTAAATAGCGATCGCTCACCCGCAATTCGTCGATTTCTTCTTCCGGTCCACCCGCAGGACCGAGTAAATCATTGATGATGGCTTGTTCTAGCTTTACCCGAATGTCTGAATCGGTGGCGACGTTGAGTACTGAGGATGGGGAAGGTTCTGGGGGTGATGGGTCGGTTTTTGCCGTCTCAGAGGCGGGGACAACTGGTGTTGGCAAAAGGTTTACCTGTCCGGAAGTATCAGGATTTGGGGACGGAACAACGTGTGGGTCTAATCGGCTACCCTGTTTCCAGACAGCGGGAGTTACCGGGGATGTCGGCTGAGGTTGGGAACGTGATCGCTTAACGTTCGGCTTGGTTTTTTGCAGTACCTTGACCACCCTCTGGGCAATTGTCTCAGATAGAGTGCTGTTTTCCACGTTGTCGATCACATCAGCATCCTCATCGAGTTTCAATCCATCCAGCAAGACTGCCAAATGCTGTTCTGGGGCGGAAACCACGGCACTCCAATCCAACTGGGCGGTGCGATCGCGCAGGTGTTGGTTAATCGCTGCTAAATCCAAGTCACCAGGAAGAATGGGGGGGAGTGGGATAATTTTCATGCGGTTGTGCCGAGATTCCACAAGTTCGGATGAAAGGTTTGCAGGAGGGGAGAGAGGGTGTCGTGGGGGACGAGTACCAACAAGGCTCGCATGGCTCGAGTCATACCCACAAATAATGTACGCCGTTCGCGAGCCAAACATTCGGTGATTTCCTCTTCTGGTGTGCCTTTGGGAAGGGTTGGATAGGAAGCATCGAGGAAACCCGCGATCGCGGTGATGGGGAATTCCAGTCCTTTGGCGGATTTAAGCGTGAGAACTTTCACCCCCTGCCGATTCAAATCTAGCTCACGACTGTTCATAAAGTGAGCCTCTAATCCCAAATAGTTGAGTTGATCCGCCAGTTTTTTCCCGGCGCGTTCGCTGGGGGTAAGGACGGCACAAGCATTGATACCTAAGCGAAATTCACGGGCGGCAGCTTGGCAAAACTGCATTACCAGTTTACCTTCATCATCACGATTCGTCACAGCGCGGACTGCGGGGAGGGGTCCGCTATGGACGTAGGCGCGTTCGATGGGTTCATCGTCTAATGTGTTTCCCATAAGATAAGCATAGGCTGCTTCGTTGATTTCTTTGGTGGTACGATGATTAAGATGTAGGATACCCGTGCGTCCGGTGAATTTTAGGTCTTGATGCACATCCTGCCAACGGAAACTGCTGCCGTAGATAGATTGATTGGCATCAGCGGTAATAAACAGGCGGTTGGGAGCGCGACACAGCCGGATGAGTAATCGTAAGGCATTGGGTTCCAAGTCTTGCGTCTCATCGATGAGTACGGCATCATAAATTGGCGGATTGTCTAGGTGTTGGATACATTCGACAGCGCGACTCCGGCGTTGATGCCAAGTTTCCAGTCCTTTCTCGGCTAGGTGTTGGTAAACTTGTTTTTGTAAGTGCCAGATGGCTTGGCGTTGCAGTTTATTGAGGGCAATTGTGCGTCCGGTTCTGGGGGTGGTTTGGTAGTCGGCTAGGGTTTTGAGTCCCCTACCTTCGATAACTATACCCATTTCGCTGAGTAAGTAGTCGAGGCTGAGGCGTTGTAGGGTTTGGGCTTGTGCTTGG
Source organism: uncultured Coleofasciculus sp. (assembly GCA_937127375.1). Taxonomy (GTDB): domain Bacteria; phylum Cyanobacteriota; class Cyanobacteriia; order Cyanobacteriales; family Coleofasciculaceae; genus Coleofasciculus. Next base: position 9,906 of record CAKZMA010000530.1, read on the forward strand.
CGCTGGAATGAGTTACCTTCTAGGGATGCGATTACTTCAGGTAAGATTTGTTTGATCAGCGATCGCAGTTGGCTTGGTTTGGCAGGTTGGCGGCTGTCGGGAACAAGGGAGAGGAGTTCGCTGGCGATTTTATCGGCGGTTTTGACTTCGACATATCGGGCATCTTCGCCTAACAAGCTGTGCAGTAATTGTTCACTGTAGGCAATTAGGGCGTTGGTGTAGGTGGTAAACAGAATTTTGGGTTGGCTGACACCGCTTTTCTTGAGGGTTTCGATTAAGGCACGTACTCGATAGAGGGCGACGGTACTTTTCCCTGTACCCGGACCCCCTTTGAGTAGGGTGGGACCAGAAGCATTCAGCGCCCAGGTGACGAATTTTTCCTGTTCGGGGTTAAGTTTGAGCAAAAAGCCGAATAGTTCGCCTTCAGTAAAGCGTAATAAGTCGCTGGTGCTACCTGTGACAAAGCTCGGTTGGTCTAAAACGCGGTCGAAGTCGGGGGAGGTAATACAGTCAAAAATGCGATCGCACAATGATGAGGGAATTTTAGCAGAGAGTAAGTCATCTAGGGTGCGACAGGAGAGGAGGGTTGGAAAATAGTCGTTGGGAATGAGTAATCGAGTCAGTAATTCCTCGGTGAGTTGAACAGGTAGCAGGTTTTCCGTTGAAGGGTTTTGAGGGTGAGGGGTGGGGGTAGGGTTGGGTGTCAGTATGTCTGACATATCGGGTAATGTGTTGACATCAAGGGGGGTGGTTTCCGCTACCAGTTTTCTACCCTTATACACGTCTTTGCGAGCATCAACACCTAATAAAGCAACCCATCCATCGCCGTAGGTGTAGATAATGCGGTAGTTTCCGGAACGCAAGCGATAGACATTTCCTTTGTAACCGTGCAGTTTTTTCTTTAGATTACCATGAGGTTTGGGGTTATCACGCAGGACTTCGATTTTTTCTAAGATTTGTACTACCTGCTCTTTCGAGATAGCTAAGAGTTGGTTAGTAAAGGTGGGTTTGTGGATGAGTTCAAATGTCATTTTACTTCGATTCGTCACCAGGCAAAAGTTGTGACTGTTCTGCACTGACGCTAGGTAAGATTTGGGTTGGATGTGTATCCTGTCCAGCAATTAGGGGTTGCATTTCTGCAATAGGAGATGTTAATAGTGCGGAATTTTGTTTATCTTGTTTTAGCTTACTTCTAAGTTTTTCTTGGGCTGAACTCCATACATCTTCACCGAAAGCAGCCGCTACTAAACAAACGAGCAATAGGGAGTAGGGGTTGGGTTCAGTGGCATTAGTAAATAAGACAGAGAACCCTCCCATAACTGATAAAAATGCTAAAATAGCGGCGGATACACCAATAACAAAAACTTTGGGTAAGTCTTCGACCAAGGGACTGTCTTCTTTGCTTTTTTTCTTTACTGTTTTATCAATTCGTTCGCGCACGAATGATGAACAGGCAGAACCCAGTAAACCAAAACCTAGAAGTCCAACAATCATCGCAAGGGGCAAAGACTCTGATTTTAAAAGCCAACCGAAAAGGAAATTGAACAAAAAACCGAACTTTTCTCCTAAATCATCTCTTTTAGGAGTAGATCCAATTTTATCTAAAATATTATCCTTACACTGATTTTCGATTTTTTCAAGAGATAAATCGGGCAAGCTTTTTTGGGGTAATAATTCTTGGACTGACATAGAGCTTGTTAGGTAAGGTCGTAATTTTTCAGCATTCATTTTCCATTTATCGTTTGTTGTTTGTATTCCCGACAAACAGGTATTGAGTTGTAATTCAAGGTCATTGACATTTTTTTCAAACCATTGAAGTATTTCAAAAAAGTGATTAATAGTTTCTCTCTTTCCTGTTTTTACTACATTTGAGCGATATTCAGTAATAGAATCCATCGACATTTTTTGGATTGTTTGTCGAGTTATTAATAATAATTTATTTCCATCATCAATTAATTGAATGCGTTTATTTCTCTCCTCATTCAGATAGTCCTTAATTGCCTCCAAATTCTGTGCATTGATTTGAATTTGACTGGAGTTACCTGTTGGATTGGTTTCACTAGCTTCTACAAGACTTTCTAGAGTTGTAAAAGGATTGTCTTTGGCTACCTGAATGAAGGGATTTACAGTCAAATTATCACTTCCGGCTGTTGGAAAGTGACTATTAAATAGTGTCATAGATTCATTGATGTGTACTTTGAGAGTATTGGGATTAAATTCGTCCGGCATTGACTTGGTTTCTTGTAAACTAGGGATGGCGGCAATGGCGGCAAGACTTAAATACAATCCTCCGAATACTAGCAAAAAGAAAAATCGGTTACTTAATCGAACTCGCTGTTCTTTAGTTAATGATTTTGGTACAATTTTTCCCCACCAAAGTTCACGTTTTTCTGGGGGAGTTTTGACATAGAGTATAAGGGCAAAAACTACTAAACTAGCGAAACTAAAAATGGTGATGCCGAGAAGAAAAATTTGCCCTGTTTCTAAAGTAGAATCTGACGCTGATACCTGAGTGCTAATGGAGTTAAAAGACCAGCTTGAACTAGGTAAAAATAAAGATAATAAAGGGATAAGGAATCCCAGTAATACCCATTTTAGTGGTTTTAAAAACCGCTTTGACAGGGGAGTTAAGGTGGGTATACGTAAGTTTTTTAGATGTAAATGTATCATTGAATATAACCCTTTGAGTTACGTTGTTCGCGATGCATTTTTGTTCAAAATAAACTTATTTGTCCCGGCGATACCGGGGTTTTCTTGCTTTTCTTACCTCCTGTTTTCCGTTTCTTCTTCTTATCGTGCAACCCTTGGGCGACTTCTTCGGCGTAGCGTTCGTGATTCAGCAGCAAGAGTCTATCTAGTACTTCCCGTCGTGCGGTTTCGCTGATGGTAAAGCGCAATCCTTGTTTGGTGTCGTGGAAGTTATGTCCTAAACCCTCACCCCCAGCCCCTCTCCCACCGGGCGAGGGGAGTAAGTCTTGCCAACCATAAGCGGCGGCGACGGCGTAATCCATTTCGATGTGTAAGTCTCGCAGTTGTTGAATATCGGCGGCGGTTTCGTCGGGGTTGTGGAAGCGGTTGTAGGTTTTGGTTAATCCTTCTTGGCGAGAAAGCATGATGGATTGGCGGTGGGTGTAATATTTTTCGCCAATTTCTTCTAGGTTTGAGGTTGATGTGGGGAAGGGAAAGGTTTCAAAGCAGTCAGATGGGGTGTATCTAACGTCTGTTCGCATACTCGAAGCATGATAGGTTAACCATTCAGTATGTGCCATTGCTTGCAAAAGCGTAAAAGAAGTATAATTATCGAAGTTAAACACAACTGTTGCTTCTGACATGACTATTTCAGTTGGCACAAAAGTAACAGAATTAATATTACTAACACGACTCCGAATTAATACTCGTTTTTTATCCGCGATCGCATCATAGAGCGCTGGTCGTTTATCTGCATAAATCCACCATTTTTGTGGTAAAGGTTTCCGAAGTACAAATTGATTGTTTCCTTTTCTTCGAGTTCGCTCAGGCTTAACCTTCTCTTCTACAATTGCCAAACAATCAGGATAATCAGCCGCATAAGGTGCGCCTTTCGGCTTCTTCGGATCGTCATGTTCAGCATCCAACGCCCAATCCTGGAAATTAATTACCCAGCGACTTGGTGATTGGTCGGGGTTAGAATTCAAATCCTGACCATTTAGATAAGGAAATAAAACATCTTGATTGCGAGGATCTTTTTTAATTAATGCCTGGGCTTCCTCCGGAGTCAAGACAAAACCCATACCTAGCACAATCGAACCTTGAAAAGATTTATCTTGATTAGCTGCTAATCGATGAGGTTTACCAACAGCTTTCCCTGGTACAGTCAGAAACGATGTAATTCCCTCAACCGCCTTTTCATCTAAAATAAACTTACCCTGCCAATTCCCTTTCCGCATCCAAACATGAGCGACTTCTAAACTTGCAATTCCCTCCCATTTGCGACTTGGAACAGCACGGGGAATCACACAACCATTGGCAACTAATTGATCTAACGCTACTTCGCGGGTATCCCCTTGAGCAATCGTATTTGTGGCAACTAAACCAAACCCTCCATGAGAACTAAGTAACTGTTGCGCCCTTAAGAAGAAGTAAGCACATAAATCAGCATTGCCTCGTTTTCCATTGGCAATTCTTTCGACTAAATAATCTCGATAGTCTGTACCGAGTACACCTGTAATCTTTTTCCCTCCCTGAAACGGTGGATTGCCCACTAAAGCCGAAAATCCGGTAGGGGCAGGTTTACCCCTATCTGGGCTTCGTCGGGACGATTTGGGTGAATCCGCCCCTACAACAGAACTCATCCCTGCATCCAACATAAACACCTCTGGAAACTCTAACTCCCAGTGAAACGGGCGCAACGTCTCCAAATCCGGTAACACCTGACGCACCTGATCAGAAACACTAACACCATCCCGAAACACCGTTAACAGCGTTTGCCTTAACCCCTCTCGTTCCGCCTCAGACAAATCGTTAAAATAACTCGCCACTAGCAAATCACAGCCATCGCGCAAATCATTAGCCATCGCATTTGCCTTCGCCAACAAATAACCCTTCTCAGTTTGATCTTGCGCCGTCATCCCCGGCTTCGCCGCAATTTGTCGCCGCAACTCAATCACCCGTTCAACCTCCCGGCGAATCTTATCCGCAAACAAAGCTGGTGTCCCCGTCGTGTCCAAATTCCAATACCGCAACTGTTCCAAATTTACCCCAACCAGCGAATCCCCGCACTTCAGCGCATGATCTAAAAATGTAAACGGACGCCCTTTCGCTAACGTAATCAGCCACAGCGATAACTTCGCCATCTCCACCGCCAAGGGATTCTTATCCACCCCATACAGACAACGTTCCGCCACAATCCGCCGCGCCACCGTTAACCGTTCATCCGTATCCTTGGGAATCGGACATTCATCTGGACGCAACTTAGATAACGTCCCCTCCGGTGCAATCACCACCTTCCCCGGATTTTTCCGTTCCGCCGCTTCCCACGCCTCCACCAACCGTTCCGCCAAATAGCGACAGGTTTGCACCAAAAATGCCCCACTCCCCATCGCCATATCACAAACCTTAAGTTCCAGTAACTCCTGTGCTGACTTAAGTCGCCATTGTTCTTTTGGCTTCCCCTCTACCACCCCTTGATAAACCAGGGGTTCCAGCGTATATTGTACAATCGGTTCGGTTAAACTACGCGGTGTATAATGTGTCCCGGTTTCCCGACGATTAGAACCTTGAGTCACATAAACACTACCCGTCGGAATCACCATCGGGTACTCCAGCGTATCCAGACGAATCAATCCAGCAAAGGGCAGAACCCGATGCAAGAGTTCTTGGTCGTTATTGCAAGCTGTCAAGAATTTGACCTCACCCCCAACCCCTCTCCTCGCAGGAGATGGGAGAATTCCTTCCCTATCTTGCCCCCTATCTTGCCCCCTCTCCCTGTGGGAGAGGGCTGGGGTGAGGGCTTTTCGTAACGCAGAAAGCGAGCGCCCAGTCTCTTGTTTGAGAAACTTAAGTAACTCCTCTTCACCCTTGGCAAGATAGGCTTCCAAGGTTTCCAAGGGAACTTCTGGTTCGCTATTCCTCGTGCCAATCAATCCCAAAACCGGAGACGTTGCCCGGACTGCCGTATGATCTAATAAACCTTCATAAACATGACCAATTTGCTCAATATCCAGCGCCCGAAATGAAAGTCGGCGCGGTTCCAAAGTTCCCCCGATTTTGGTTCGCAGAATTTGCAGTGCTTCCAACAAATGCAACACAATCCGATTATTCACCGGAATCGGTTCAGCCGCTATCTCCTGCCAGTGAGTTCCCGGCATCCGCCCCTCCAAAAACGGGAATCTATCCGGGTCAAATAAACTCCCCCCATACGCCGGAATATCCAGCAAATCGTGGCGAATTCCCCCATGTACAGCCCGAAACGTTGCCAACAACCGACACCAGGCATCGCTGCGGCGTTCTAATACCTCCTCACCAAACTTATCCGCATCGCTGCGTAATTTGGCTCGAATTGTGGAAACGGCATAATAATCCTGATAAAGCGCTTCTCCACCAGGCGATGGAATCAAGTTCCGTTCCTCAGCCGAAAATAGAAATACCAGCCGCATCATCACCGTCAGCGCGGCTTCGTAAAGCTGAGGTTCAGAAATAGTTTGCAAAAGTGTACGATTTCTATCCTGGTCAATGCGGTCTAACGCCTGTACCAACACCTCCACCGCTTGACGCACCTGATACCCCAGTTGGTCGGTAACCTCCTGTTGGTCAGTGACACTCTGGGTGAGTAAAGCTTCCAGCGTCTCAGCTTCATCCACCCCAAAGAACCGCCTCACCGCCAACAGACTGCGAAACGCCCGCAGTGTCAGGTGTTCTTCTAGCCAAAGCGTACTGTACCATGAAATAAAGCCAGTGGTTTCGCCTTTGGGAGCATTCACCAGCATCCAATGCTCACCATTTGTCACTAACCCCAACCGCACGTTACAAGCATGAAGCAATTCCATCATCCGAGTAGCTGGACTCGCCTTCCACCGCTGTCCCGCTAGGGGTTTTTCCAAATCCTGTTCGGCAGGTACAATCTGAACCAATAGCCGGGGGGTTCCTTCGCCCGGTGTTCCTTGGGGATTGACCACCACCCAATCCGGACGCAGTGTTTCCCCATGTTCTGCGATCGCAATCTGTAATCCTGGAGGAATACGCTGCCCGTATAATAATACCTCATCTGGCAATTCCAATGTCTGCCGCAGAACAAACTCCACCCAAGCGCGATGAAGGGCTTTGTCAGGACGCGCTCCATATTGAGAGTCCTGCCATTCTTCATAGGCTAACCGCAACACTTTCAAATGTTCCGGTTCATGAGCATCCAACCCAGAAGGAAACGCCTTGAGCAATACAGGTAGGCTCAAAAACGGACCTGATGCTTCAAGTAGGGAGAGCCATTCAGCGTGGTGACGAGCGATAGACATTTTAATTTAAAATTTAATGTTTTATGGAGTAAATTATTACTTCCTCGTAAAAATAGGATAACTTAAAATACGAATTGACCAGTCATTAAACTGCTTCCACAGCGACTCGTCTTCATCCAAAAACGTCATCACAAAATGCTGTGGGTCTTCCCTAAGCTGTTCTAACATTTCTTTAGGGGTCATGACTTCGTAATCGCTTAGACTACCACAGCAAAAACAATCGCCAGGTTCGGGGATTTCAAAAGCTTCTTCTGTGCTTGGCAAGTCTACGCCTGGAGCCTCAAGCGTTCCTGGATAGCCTCTTTCTTCCCATTCATGAGCTGTATGCCATGTTGAGGGAGAAGCAACATACTTGTAGTTCGCACAAGCCTCATAGGCAACCGCCATCAACGCTAAGTCTTCATCCTCTGTCTCAACATAAACGGGAAGGTAGGCGATTAATTCTTCCTCTTGCTCTGACTCAACTTCATCATCTTCTCCTTCGCTTTCTTCAAATTCGTATTCTGCTTCTGGGTAAAAATCCTGTCCTCCAGTATAGGGAACCAAAACAATCAACCCATTCATAATTATCTCCTTCAATCTAATTTAGTATGACAGTCAAAAACTCTTCATTAGCTATCTGCAAGCAGTCAATCTGAAATAGAAATCGACCGCAAAAAAAATCAATTAGTAATTACGATTTGACTTAAACGCTTCAAAATCTTGAGAACGCTGTACAAATCCCCAGGATTGCGGGTGGCAAATAACTGTGATGTGGCGTACTTAGGGACTTCTTCCTTAACCAATTTGACAAATATAAATGTTCCTCCGCTAGTAATCATGCCATAGCTAGGTTTTTCGGGATTGGGATTTCCGAGCAGATACGCCAACATTTGGGCAAGTCCGGCTTCAATTGAATAGGCAGCTCGTTTCGACTCGATAACCATCACCCAAAGCTGATTTTTCAAGACTAATGTATCAATTCTTCCCCTGATAATTACGCCATCATCTTCCTGGTAAATATCAATGGATTGTTCGGATTTAACATAAAAGGGAGCCAGATAAAAATCCCCGATGAAGAGAATAGGGTCTAAAACAGCCATTCTTACCACATCCTCCAGTAAGGGTGGATAATTAAGCAGATTGAGATAACCCGCTTTTACTTTGTCTAATTGGTGTTTGTCGGAATCGGATAGTTCGGGTAAATATTCCTGCCATTCAGGAAAGAATTGCTTGTCTTCAACCCGTTGGAGTCTATAGTTTTCAATGAGATAACGTAAATCTATCTCTTGGGCTTGAATGATTTGCACCATAACAACGTTTAGAACCTCTGTGCCAACTTTTGAGGAATTAGGTAAGTAATCGCCAAGGGAAATAACCGAGGGGTTGGGTCTTGAAACCTGGCTCGAATCGCCACGGTTTCCTGTTCAATTTCTTGGGGAATCTGTTCTACCCTCATCCGAAGACTATTAATATTGCGCTCGAACTGCTCTTTTTCCACGGTATTAAAAAGCTCCAATTGCTTAAACGCTGGCTCCTCTAACTCAGTGAGAATGCTGCGTTGCAACTCAGTTAAAATTGCCGTGATATCTGCCACCTCCTTATTTTCCCGATTTTTCAAATCTCGTTGTAAACTATTCGTGCGATCGCGCATCCGGGTTTCCAGACTTCGCCTCAGCGCCTCGGCATAACTCGACCACAATCCAGCTAATTTCTGTTGAATCGCCTCTGGTGCTGGCTCTGGTAACGTTGCACCGAGAGCCGCCTGAATTTGCATCACACCCAGGCGGCTAAACTTACCTGCTTTCAACACCCCCCCGGCTGTAATCACCTCTTCATGCAGCCGCTGCTGGTCACTCCCTAAAATCACCAAACGTCCGTAGGCAATGACAGCAGGAGTGTCCAGTCCCGATGCCACACCAACCAATCGAGCCGTAACCCGGTGCAAGCATTTCTTATCCTCAGTAGACCACACCTCGGCACGTAACAAGCGCAAACACATCTGCACGAGGCGGTGATTTAAATGCGCCAACACCACATCATCCCTACCCTGCGCCAGTTCTGGGTCAAAAACGATAGGACGAATAACTTTCGTGTGCGGGTGAGCCAACCCCTCAGTACAAGCCGACCAACTACTCTTAAGAGGGGGTAAGTGGAAGGCTTTACCATTCAACCCCTCTACCGTTGTTTCTATCAGAGAAGGTTGTTCAGCTAACTCCAAACCAATCTTAACCACCGCCTCAATATTATCGGGCGTCAGTCGCAAGTTCTGGCGAGTTTCCTGAAGCTGTTCCCGCAGTCTCTCAATCTGCTCCCGCACGCTACGCTCAAACTTGAGCATCCGGCGCACAGGTTCCGATTCTCGCTCCGCTGTAGCCGTATCCAGAATGGTGCGCTGTCCCAGCATGGCTTCTTCCACCTGCTGGGCAATCACCGGACCCACTTTGCCCAAGTCTTCCCGGATAGTGTTAATTTTCTGTGCAGCCCGCATCAAAAACTCTAAGTCCCCTTCTAATTCACCGGGACGACTGACTGGCGTGGCGTGCTGTTTGTAGTCTTTGCCGACAAAGTGGTAAATTAACACCGCTGAGGCTTTTTGACCGTGGCGGTCAATTCGACCATTGCGCTGCTCTAAACGATTAGGATTCCAGGGAATTTCGTAGTGAATAAGTTTTGAGCAATAGTTTTGCAGGTCTAACCCTTCAGAGGCGGCATCCGTTGCCAGCAAGATTCGCACGGGGGAACTATCTGGACTCGCCTGAAACGCCGCTTTTACCCGTTCTCGGTCTTCCGAATTCATACCCCCATAGAGCGTCATCAGCCGTTCTCCCTGCGCCAACCCTTCAACCGCTAACAGGTTGTACAGCCATTTCTGTGTCGCCCGGTACTCGGTGAAAATAATCACCCGCTCGTTACACCACTCGCCATTGGGCTGAATGTGAGTGTGAATCCAGTTGAGGAGTTTCCTGGCTTTAGCATCAGGTCGTTTTGATGCCTCATCTGCCCACTGCCGCATTTCTTGTAACAATTCCCGTTCTTCGCCAGTCAGTTCCCGAAACAGACGAGTAGTATGGGTAACGGCTTCATCGGTCGATTCTTCGTAAACTTCATCATCCGCGAACTCTTCCTCCATTTGTGCCAACTGGCGGCGCAAAATTCCCTCAGTCGGTTGGGATAAAGGCGTGGCGGTGCGGCGACGGGCGGAGGTCAGGGATTGTTCGTGCTGTGCCAGGGTAATGGCAAAGGCTTCTGGCGAAGAGAACAGTCGCTTTTTTAACAGCTTCAGGACAAACTCTGTGGCATATTTTTCGGTATTGTCGGCTACTCCCTGGCTACGTAGTTGGGTGTACTGTTTTAACGCTGAATGGGTTCGGCGTTCTGCCTCTGGGTAATCTACGGGAATGGCTTCTAACTGGCGTACCGGAAACAGGGGAGAACCGTCCCAATCTTGCATTTCCTGTTTAAGACGGCGCACCATGACCACATCTAACTGTTTGCGTTCAGGAGACACCCCCCGGGCAAATCGCTGAGCGTCGAGCAACTCCAACAAAGCCGTAAAACTTTCAGGATAACCATTATGGGGGGTAGCGGTGAGAAATAGCTTGTGTTCAAAGTGAGGCACCAGCAAGCGAATCGCCGCAGTACGCAGGGAATCAACGGCATAATTACCCCCTGCCGATGGAGCTACGTTATGCGCCTCATCGACAATCAACAAGTCAAAGCGGCGGGGATAGACGGCTTCCCCTTCAGCGGGAAGGATTTCTCGAAACAGGCGCAGGGGGCGATCGCGTTTGATAAAATCAATTGAAGTAATCAATCTGGGAAAGTGCTGCCAGGGATTAACATGAATCCCCCGAGAGCGTCGCAGCTCTTTCATCAAGTGACTATCAACAATACGAAAGTCCAAGCCAAACTTGTCCCGCATCTGCTCTTTCCACTGAATTTGCAGTGCAGAAGGGCAGACAATTAAAATGCGGTGGCAACGGTGGCGGATAATCAGTTCCTGAGCCACTAATCCGGCTTCAATTGTCTTCCCCAGTCCAACGTCATCAGCAATCAGCAAGTTAACGCGGGGCATCTGGATGGCTCGGACAACGGGATCAAGTTGATAGTCCTCAATATCAATGCCACTTCGGAAGGGAGACTGTAAAGTCCGAATATCAGCCGTCGATGCCGCTCCCCAGCGCACTGCATCAAGAAAAGCCTCTAACCGTGCGGGTTCATCAAAGCCTGTGGGTTGAGGCAACTCCATGCGCTCATGGACATAAGTCCCTGGCTCTAACTCCCAAATGACTTGGAGTTCTTCCCCCAAAGCGTCATCTTCAACGGAGGAAAGCATCACCAGATTGTGAGATAGCTCTCCCCCACTTAACATGGGATTAGGCGGTAGAGTCGTCTGGCGGACTTCCGTAACGACATACTGCCTGGAGCGGACTTTAACCAATTGACCTTGTTCGGGTGGTGCCATAACGCCTGCTGTTTTCGGTTAAACTCTAGCTAGAGCGATCGCGCGAATTCCTCTGTAGGAGTAGAGAGTTGCCTAAACTGTAATTGGGTCAGCCTCTGGCGCTGGGGAGTTCCCTTGACTAGCGCTGGGATTAATAGGAATTCAGTGACGGGCATAGCTCCAGGTACTTCGCAGGTTCTTCTAAGTCTAAGTTAACCTTAGAGGCACAGTCTTGCACATGGTATATTTACGGATATCGCCTCAACCTCAATAACTTGGCGAGTGCCAATCAGTTTCTTAGTTGTTTAGATAGTTATTACTCCTATTGCCTACTTTCTGGACAAACCTGTTTTGTTCAAAGTCCAAATTCTAACTAATCTCTTTTTTTACTACTGCTTTGACCAAAACGAAGCCTGAACAAAAACAATGACACTCTCCCAATCCACGGTTTGGTGGAGTAGAGAGCGGATGAATAGCTCTTTGATAACACGAATTTCTTGCTTGGTAAGGTTCTTTGCCAAATGCGCGGCATAAGAGGGTCGATTGGTTGCAGAAGTCGCCGTAAACCAGCGATCAATTAAAGCGGGTGTAATCTGCATTTGGGTAAACATCCGATTCTCATCCACGTCAACCCCTAACCCTACTGACTCCAAAGCCTGTCTTAAATCCCAGGTGTCCCAATTCACCATGGGATCTAACTTGTCCCTGTAAATCGCCTCTTCTGCTGCAACTAAGCGTTGGTACAAATCAGCATTCAGCTTCGACGAGTCGAGCAAACGATAAAGTCGTTGCGTATAGCGTGGTATTGTTTCAGCTAATACCAAAACTCCCGATGGTTGCAGCAATCGAGCTAATTGTTGAGCTGCTGCTGATTTATCCGGTTCATGGATGAACGCATTGCGCCCGATCATACAGTCAAATCGGATATCTGGAATTTGGGTAGCTAAAACATCTGGTAACTGGGTTAAAGTAGCCGTTAGCACCACAGGACGCTGGAGTTCCGGAAGCGTTGCCACCTGTTCTTGTAAGGCAAGAGCCTCAGCCGATGTTCTCCTACAGGCATAAACTCCACCTTCTGGTACTTGACGCAACGCTTCAAAGGTCAGTAAACCGCTCCCAGCATTCAAGTCCAAAACAACATGGTGACGCTGAAGTTGAGCCAGAGTGAAAATACGATCGCGTACTTTCTCCAACTGTTCACCCCCCTGACTCAACGTGCGCTGCAACCAACGGTCAATTGTGCGGTGAGTTGGTCCAGTTGTTAGCACCTCAATCGGTGAGACAAAAACGCCCTCTGCCACGGCTTCCAGTTGTGCTTCTCTCCTCCGTTGCACCTGCATCTTAATTTCCCCTTCAAACCCTTGGGTTGAAGGTTGATAAAACACTTGTCCCTGTAGATTCCTCGGTAAATACTGTTGAGCCACCCAATGGTCGCGGTAGGCATGAGGATAAAGGTAACCCGCTCCATGTCCCAATCCTTTCTTATCGCGGTTGGCATCCTTAAGGTGATTCGGTATCTCCGCTTCCCGTTCCGTCTCAACCATCGCTAGAGCATCAAAAAAACCCATGATACTGTTAGACTTGGGAGCATTGGCAAGGTAAAGTGCAGCTTGAGCCAAATGGTAGCGTCCTTCCGGCATCCCTACCCACTCAAAGGCATTGGCACAGGCATTAACCACCACCACAGCATTAGGGTCAGCCAGTCCCACATCTTCACTGGCTAAGATTAACATTCGCCGGAAGATGAAGCGGGGGTCTTCTCCAGCATAAATCATCTTAGCTAGCCAGTATAAAGCAGCATCAGGGTCGGAACCGCGCAAACTTTTGATCAAGGCACTGATAGTATCGAAGTGGGCATCTCCTTCTTTGTCATAAAGTACTGCCCTCTGCTGAATGGATTCCTCTGCCACAGCCAGTGTAATCTGAATGACACCATCGGCATCAGGAGGTGTTGTCTCCACTGCCAGTTCCAAGGCATTGAGTAATGAACGAGCATCACCATTAGCAACATTAACTAAATGGGCGATCGCATCCGGCTCGACTCTGACAGATAGTTTCCCATAACCGCGTTCTGTTTCCGTTAGTGCCTGCTCAAGGACGCGGCGTAAGTCAGCTTCATTGAGGGGTTTAAGCTGAAAAATGCGGGAACGACTGACAAGAGCTTTGTTGACTTCAAAATAAGGATTTTCTGTGGTTGCGCCAATCAAGATAACTGTTCCATTTTCCACCCAAGGTAGTAAAGCATCTTGTTGTGATTTATTGAAGCGGTGAACCTCGTCCACAAATAGGATAGTACGCTGATTGTGTTCCTTTTTGCGGGATTGAGCCGTAGAAATTGCCTCGCGAATGTCTTTGACCCCACAAAGGACAGCATTAATCGCAATGAAGTGAGCGCGGGTAGTATTGGCAATAAGAAGAGCCAGGGTGGTTTTTCCTGTCCCCGGTGGACCAAAAAAGATGAGGGAGGAAAACTGGTCAGCTTGAATGGCACGGCGCAGCAGGCGTCCCGGTCCGATAATGTGGTCTTGACCAATAAATTCATCAAGGGTGCGGGGACGCATTAAGGCGGCGAGGGGTGCCTCTTTTTCCATGTAGTTAGCCCTCCTTATCAAACCAGTCGGTCTTCACCTGTATCCTTTACTATCTCTTCTATTTCTGCCAATTTTTGTTTCAGGATTTCCTGCAATTGAGTGAGTTGGTCTATCTCAGCAGCAGCAAGGGTTTCGCTGGAAAGCTTTTGCAAATTCCCGGTCACTTTAGCAACTTGCTTGATATTTCGCGACAACTTGACATCCTCTTTCGCCTGAGATGCGATAGTTTCGTTAACTAATTTTCGGGTTTTCGTGGCAGACAATTTTTCCGCCATAACTTTCTGGGTTACCTGAACTCGAATGGCAAGCGCTTCGTCCTCCGTTTTGCCTAAGTTTTTCCCATTAAGTTTAGCCAGCGCCATCCCATGCACTCCTTTAAGTCCCGATTCCCGAATTGCCGCTTTCAGGTCAGGTGCTAAACCTAACATCGGGAAAATATTGGCATCAACTGAGGCGGGATTGATCTGTAAATCTAGCAGGAGTCCTAACACTGCCTGTTCTCGCTCCTCTAAACCCAAGTCCGCTAGACCCTGCTGTTGGACATCCTCCGTAGCTGTCATCAGTTCAACAACTTGACTCATGCGTTTTTGGGTATTTAATCGTCGCACGGCTGTATTGAGAATCCGGGGAATGTCTGCTGCGTCTATATCTGTATTGTTCGCTAACTCTCGTACAATTGCCTCAGCTTTATCCAAGGGATTGAGGTCTTCTCGATGTAACGAGGTTAGTAGTGCTTTCCGGTGCAAGGCAACGGGTTCGGAAATAATCACGGCATGGAGATTTTGCCAACCCAAAGCTCTAGCGCTGCGCCAGCGCCGTTCCCCATCAAAGATGACCAAATCACCTCGCCGCATTAAAATAATTGGTTCAAGTTGTCCATCCTTCTCTAAAGAGCGGGACATGGATTCGACACTCTCACTTAAAAAGGTTTGTCGGGGTTGCTCTGGGTTCGGCTGAATTTGTTCAATGGGAATGGACAAAATACCTGCGGTTGATTCTAATTGTTCTCGCAATGCAGCGAGTTGAGTTTCTAATTCGTTTGAACCCGCCGCCCGGAGTTCTTCAATTTCTACCTTGAGACGCTGAATTTCTTCCTCGGCTTCTGATAGCTGTTGAGACTGCTTGGCGGCTGAGAAATAACTGGTTAGGTCAGGTGCTTTGCGGTTACTCATGATAATTCATTCAACGTTCAAATTATTGATGCCAAAGAGGAAGCGATTTCTTTAAAATCAGCCAACGCTGAATGGGAAGGGCGGTGAAGAT
>CAKZMA010000531.1 GCA_937127375.1 uncultured Coleofasciculus sp.
ATTTAACGTTTCCGCAATATACTGACCCACAACTGTTTCTGAACATTTAGTTTGCCACCAGTTCAATGCTTCGTGATGTAACATCTGGATTAAGGATGGGTCGTTGGTCAGCTTTTCCAATACCGCCTCTAGCTCACTCCAATCTTGAATCTGAATCGTCGGCGCTCCATTATAAAACCATCGTGAAGGTAACGCTTCAGTGATGACAACACAACCATATCTAAGTGCCTCAAAGAAACGATAGGTTTCAAAAGACGTTCCTCTAGGAACCAAACATATTTTAGTATCCATCATTTTCTCCGAATAGCTGCTGGCATCTTGCTCCGTTGTGGCATGGAACCCCCGTGTAATTGACAATTCAAATTTTAAGTGTGGGTATTTATCCGTAAGGGACTCGATTACCGTAAGCATTTTTTGTCGAGACACAATTTTTGGATCTTTTAGCCAATATTTTAATGATTTTTTACTATATTTTTTTTGAGCTAAACTGCCAGCGAAAAATACATTATAACACCGTTGGTGGATATCTTTAATCGGCAACTTCAATTGTTTATAGTAACCGAGAGGGATATCATAAATCGGTGGAACCTTAGCCAGAGATGAAGGTAAATTTTTAATCACCTGAAACCCATAATTGAGCAAACCCGGTAAACGTGCTACCGAGATCAGCATAAATTGACCGAGGGTGAGAATATTGACGTAGGATGGGTTGAGCAAGGGATTACATCCTAGACTACGGCGCGTACCGTAGCATTTAAAGACAGCACGTACCTGATGAAAATAGCGGGGAATGCGACACCACTCATCCCCCTGGACAACAGCGACCACATTTTGTCCGTATGATGGCAGCTTAGAGATATCCCAGGTAAGGTAAAAGGTTAAACCCTGTACCTGCAACTTCTTCTCCATCGCCTGAAAGACCTTACCAAAATAAGCACACTCAGGCACGATATGGCAGTCTTCTTGCCAAGGATTCCAAGCAATGGGTTCTCGATTTTTGGAGCAGACATAGTACTGGTTAGAAATCATAATTTTACCAGGGATATCCCAGTTTAGACATTGTTGGTTCCATGATTTCCTTGATCTCTTGAAGTATGTTTGGATCTAATGAATCTTTCCACTTATTCGTTCGCGATGGGTCGGCTGTTGACTGGGCATAATTGATGATCGGCTCAGGAGAATCGAGTTCAGCAAAATTCGCAATTTCTTGAATTTTCTCCTGCGGCGAACTGACCAAGTCCTCATAGCGTATTTCTAGGTAATTTTCTGGACGCAATTTTCTACCTTCAGCAATCGCTATTTCCATTGTTTCAGACCACTGTTTTGCCAGCAATGCTTCACGGGAATATTGGGTAACCCATTCTTGCCATCCTGGGGGTTTTGCACCCCAGTAGTCTAATGGAATACCCAGCATTCTTTTGAGACGAGATGTGATCCGGGGCAGAAATACCGACCATTCCCAAACTGGGACTTCTTTGAGTCGAGAATAGGCTTCCTTCCAAGGGACACTCTTGGGGCGATTCAATTCTTTTTTCGTGGAATTAATTACGGAACGACCATCCCGGAGTACCATAATAATTTTGGCATCCGGGAAGACTGCCTGTATAAAAGAAATGCGTAGACAATTCCTAGGCGTCTTATCGCAAATTCGTTTTTTGTGATATTTTTCCAGGTATTCAGCGAATCTTTTTTGAATATAACCTTTAATTTTTGGATTTAGATCGTTTTCGGTGAGCTGATCATTTGTTTTATGGGTATTGCCCCACATCCAAATGTTACTAATTTCTGCCCAGCAAGCGAGGTCAGGATGTTGGTCGAAGGCTTTGCCTAACCACGTTGTTCCTGAACGGGGAGCGCCGAGAATAAAAATAGGTTTTTCAACTGACATTATCAACCTCCAGTTTAATTTTAAAATAAGCTTATTTCAATAAATTTATTTTATTTGGCGGCAAGGACTCTTTCAAGTTGATTTTACGTTGATGGTGGTGATACTGATGAGCGGCTAGACCGAGTCCTAAAAACCCCCAAAGTATTGTACCCGATACGCCCAGCATTGGCACATTGATCGGCAGTCTAACCACAGCGCTAACCACAACAGCACGAGCCGCAACAGCAAAGGGATCGAAACCCACTTCAGAACTTTGAAACAAACTAAAAATAAGTAAGCTCATTCCTCCTATATAAAAAATAGTGCCAATCCAACCCAACTGAAAAAGCATCACTAAAATCGAGTTATCCGTCGCTACGCCACCGATTCCCAAACCCACAACACTGCTCAGTGCATCTCCAAATACCATTTTAAAATAAGCCTGTCTGTTCTGAAAACTATTGTCATCTCCAAGGCTGGAAAAGGTTTCCAATCGCTCACTGATTTTTTCGGAGAAGGGTTCTAGCGTCGATAAAGGAATAACCAGAATTAGAATCGCCAAAAGGGTAATGATTAAACGGATGCGCTGCTTTGGCTTCAGAGAACTGATCAGCGTCAGTAATCCTGCCAGCCAACCCAACCAACTCGAACGGGCAAAGGTGAGCAATAAACCTGAATAACCAGCGACTGAAGCCAGCACCTTTAAAAATTTTTGTTGATGATTACTTAATAACAGTAGCAAACCTGCTGCCATCATCGCGGCAAAAGGTTCGGTAGAATTGAGTGTACTCCACACCCGGAATCCAAAAGGTTCAGGAGTGCCAGAAGTTGCCAACCCTGAATTAATCAACCAAAATCGATCCCACTCCGGTACGATCACATACTGTATGATTCCATACACTCCCATCACCAATACACCCCAGACAAAAACGCGCTGAATATTTTGGCGGTAATCGGGGTAATTGCGCCAATTCAAAAATAAGTGATATCCTAACAAGATTGGTGCTAGCCACTCCAACAAGGCGAGGCAAGCCGCAACGGGAGTCTTTGAAATAAATCCCACGCAAAAGCTATAGAATACACCGACACTTGAAAGAACAAAAGGTAAGCTACCTTGGCGATGGGTTTTGGGAAGATTTTGCCAAAGGGTTGTTAGAGTAATTAACGTAACCAGGAAAGGGGCTAACAGAATCGGGCTGGGATTGCTAAAGCCACTCCGATAATCGGCTAAGCGACGGACAAAAGGTGTCAAAAACCACATCCACCAACTAAAACCAATGTAAAGGACTGGATAGCGAAAATATAGGAACAAGCCGACGGCGAAAGCCCCCACTGGAAAAGCAAGGTTTAGTATCTTGCCAGCACCTGCTAGAATACACAGCGCACAGAAGAAGACAAGTGCTAAGATAGCTGTCCAAGCGGGCGCGGGTTGCAACTCCAGGCGAAAACTTGCAGGTAGTGGTCTATCGCTCACTGAATATCTCCCCAGTCAAAGCAGTTCAAGGTTTTGATTTAACGATGGTTCCAGTGAGTTAGGTCATGTCCAATCAGAGTACTGAGTTGTTCTACTTCTGAAAATACTCTACCTGCTCTGAAAATTGTTATTATAGTTCTTTTATAAGCGCGAAATAAAGCCATGTTTTTTACTTAAGATATCTATCGGTTTTTCGATCAAATCATAACTAAATTGGTTAGGTTATTTGAATTTGGATATAAAAACGTCTGGGTGTTGATCCAGGTATTTACAAAGGGAGGTTGTTCCACATTTCGGTGCGCCGACAATAAAAAAATCTGGTTTGTTCATGAGTGATAAGGTGTATTGATTGATTTATTTTCTCAACTTCTTCAAACAGGCTCAATCTCTAGACATTCTTGCTCATCCTTGACTCTTTCCAGGTTGACCACCCTTGCCATCGTCCTTGTATAGACGCTAACCATTGTTGTCCGGCTAAAGAACCTTGACTGGGTAAAAATCGCAACCATTGCACAAAACCGGGATACTTGCGGGTTCCCACTAAAATTGCCCACACTATAAAAATAATCCGCTGTAAACGTGGTAAATGTTCTAACAACGCTAAGGTTTCATTATGGACAGCATTAGTTAAGGCAATGGGATTAAATTGATGGCGTTGGTCTTCGTCAAAACGCGGTGCTGGATAGTGATTGACGACAACATTGGGATCGTAAATTAACTTCCAGCCATTTCGTTTTAATGCCAAACAAAAGGGAATTTCAAAGTCTACCTGCGCTCCTGTACCATGCATTCTTTTGTCAAAGCGTAATGCTTTAATTGCACTCTGGCGAAAACTCATGTTAACTCCCTTAAAAACATCAACGTATCGGGCGGTACCGATACCAAGATGATGATTGCCAATTAAGCGTCCAAACCATTGCAGGCGACCAACAACCTGCTTAGTTTCAGTCGTCCATAGTTCACCGTGGTAATAAATCATGTCGCGTCCCCCGACACCACCAATGCGCGGATCAGACAGAAAATGATGTTCAATTCGTGCCAACCAATCGGTATGGGGAGCCGCATCGTCATCGGTAAAGGCAATGATATCTCCCTGGGCAACATCCAAACCTGCATTCATTGCCGCCACCACTCCTGGCACCTTTACCTTTACAGTACGCAGTGGCAGAACGTTAGGGTCAAAGGTTTCAAAGAATTGCCAGGTTTCTGTATCTGTGTCACGAATAATCACCAAGACTTGATTGGCGGGTCGGGTTTGCTTTTGCAGCGCTTCCAGACAGCGTTTTAGGTCTGGCAGACGGCGATAGGTGGGTATGGTAACGGTGATAAGCATTAATATTTTTTAAATAGTTTGGTTGTGCTAAATACTAATAAAATAACTATTAATTTTAACCTAATGATTTAAGTAGTTTAACATAACGGTGTGCCATATTTTCCCAGCTATGTTGTTCAGCTTGACGGCGGGCAGCTTGACCCATTTGTTTTCTTTTTTCTGGCGTTATTGTCAGGATTTTTAGGGTTTGGATCAACGCCTGTGTATCATCCGGATCAGATAAAACGATGCCACAATCTGGGGTAACAATTTCTGCACCCCCTGCTGTGGCGGCGGTAATCACCGGGAGTCCAGACGCCATAGCTTCAAGCAGCACCAGGGTGCAAGCTTCATATCGTGAGGGAAACACAAATAAATCCACGGCGTTCATGATTTCGGCAATATCTGTGCGATAGCCGAGAAAATGAACTCGTTGACTTAGATTCAGCTTTTGGGTGAGCTGAGGATAGGGACTTCCGGCTGTACTTCCAGCAACGGCTAGGTGTAACTCAGGAACTTCGACTAAGGCGTGCAGCACCGTATCTAAGTTTTTTCGAGGGGTGCGGATGTCTCCAGCAAAAAACGCCAGGGTAACGCCTTCAGGAAGACTGAGTGGAGTGCGATCGCGTCGTGTGGGACGAAACTCTTGCAAATCAACCCCATTTAAAATCACCTGAATAGACTGGGGTGGGATTCCCATCTCTATCAGTTCCTGTTTTACCTTTTGTGAAACCGCCACAACCACTTTGGCTTGAATAAATGCCTGTTTTTCCCACCCAGCATTCAGTTTCGTGTACAGCCACTGATAGAACCCATAAAGATCACGACGGATGCGCCAAGTATGCACAGGCGATCGCAGCCAGGAACTGTGGACAAAATGCACGGCGTTCACATCGCCGGGACTACTGGTGATCGCACCATTAACTTTGACTACATCCAGTTCATCCCGGTGTTTGCTTAACCACTGAGCACTTCGCCAGGAAAAAACCAGATTTCGTAGCAATGCTGTGGGCAATTTCTGGACAGAAATATTAATCCACTGAACCTGACTATTTTGTTGCAAGTCGAGCGCAATCTGACTGGCGATGAGAGTGACGTGATGACCGAGACGGAGCGCTTCTTTGACTACTTCATAATTGACTCTGCCTTGACCATCGCCTTTATCCACACGATGAGTAACAATACCGAGCTTCATGATAGATTTGTCATTTGTTGATTGTTCATGGTTCATTGTTGATTGTTGATTGCTCCCTCAGCCATTACAGAACTATTCGCCTATTTCAGCCAAGCCGAAAGGTCTCGCTGTATAAGGGCTTGCAGCTTTTCAATATCTTCTCTATAAACTTCGACCAACTCTTGTCGAATCTCAGGTAATAGAATAGGTTTAGCTCCTAAATTTTGTTTTTTGACCCTCTCGCGAATGGCAACACGTAATTTTTCCGAAAATAAAGGTTTCAATGCTAATTTTAGTGGATTATCTTTAGTAAACAAGTTCTGTAACCATCTTCGTTTAGGAATCCCTGATACATTTTCTCGCTTAAAGTCCGGAGTAAATGTATCGTCTATCGCTAAAAATCTATAGATATTTTGAACAACCGTCAAGCCATCTGATGATAGATCATCATACAAATATATCCTTATCTGTTCTGGAGCAAAACCATCCAAATATCGTTTAACCTGACTGGAATAAAACCCCACCTGTTTGTAGTGCCATCCGGGTCGAAACCCCGCTTGAATCCGCTTTCCTTCTTCTTGAAGAGCTTGCTGAAACGTCAGAGTTTCCACGCCATCTCGAAACTGATAAAGAAACGCCGAAAACGCTCGTTCTACTGGATTGCGAAGGATGGCAATGATTTTAGCATTGGGGATGTGGCTTTTGATCCGTTCCGGCGCTTTAGGAATATAGAGATACTCGGTAGACGCTTCCCCAATAGCGATTTCAGTTGAGACTCCTTGAAAAAGTTGACAATATTGTTCTAACGTCAAAGCCGTTCTTCGCCCATTATCTCTCACCCCGTTATTGTAAATACTATAAAGCTCTGGAGTAAAAAATCGGGGTTCTTTTACCGGACTCATATAAACTTGGGGATGCTGATTCAAGTAGGAATAGAGGGACGTTGTTCCCGCTTTGGCTGCACCAATAATCAGAAAATTAGGCATTATCATCGTTCATAACCGGGTACAGTGAACACTGACGTTTTAACTTAGCCTTATAAATAACCATAAAGCGCCAGTTCTGACTTAGCAATTTGTTCAGCGGCGGCAATTTCTTGAGAATCGCGTCGTTTATAGATGCTAATTGAGCTGGTTCTGGCTTGCTTAAATTTTTGGCGCAACTGATTATTTAGGCGACAACCAAAATGAGCGACAACGGCTTCTCCATAGTGAATGGGATCACGCGCTAAGTCTTCATATTTCAATAACAAGACGCGCTTACTGGCAATAATATCGGGACGAGAAAAGAACTCATAACAGCGGCGCACCATTTCTTTCCACATCCAAATCGCTCTTACGTAAGGTGTAGCCGCCAGAAATTCTGCTTCTAAACCTGGATCAACCCACCAGGGAACATAACGGTGATCATAGTTACGACCAAGAGGGACTTCGGCTGTCCGCAAGTGGGTTAACTTTTCATCCGTCAATACATCGTATTTTCGGATCAGGGAATCAGCACAATCCCGACCATCGCGGTAGATATGGACAATGCGACAATTGGGTAAAGCCTTGTAGGTAAATTCTGGGGCAAAACTGAGAAAAGGCTCTTTATAAATGATCCGTTCAATAACCCGTTTTCGTTGCAACGCCTGAATCAGTTCTGTTGTCCCCATTGACTGAGTTAGCCATCTGTGGATTGCCGAAACTCGTTCTTCGGAAATGGATTCCAGAAAATCGATCAAAGAGAACTCAAATCCAGTCAAAAGTGCTTGATAGGTTTCAGCACCGAGGTCACGATTGATCAGGTGGGGAATGACAATCGGCAGTAAATGCCCAGAAATACATTCTGAATGCGGTAAAGGTTTTAGAGAATCAAGTAAAAAAGTTGTTCCGGATCGGGGACAACCTAAAATGACATTATAGTCAATATCCATGACTGACGATGCTCCCTCTTTAAACATTTATTTTTTCCCGGACTTACGCACAAACGCCACATATAGTAGGGGAACGGCAATGTCCATCCGTGTCAACTTAAGGTGAAAACTTTCGCTGTAAGACTTTGAATTTC
Organism: uncultured Coleofasciculus sp.; assembly: GCA_937127375.1. Classification (GTDB taxonomy): domain Bacteria; phylum Cyanobacteriota; class Cyanobacteriia; order Cyanobacteriales; family Coleofasciculaceae; genus Coleofasciculus. The sequence goes on from CAKZMA010000531.1 coordinate 7,877, forward strand.
GTCGCCTTAATCTTAACCCCCCTTAATCCCCCCTTGCTAAGGGGGGAAATGTTCCCTTCCGGTTCCCTCCCCTTACCAAGGGGAGGGTTAGGGTGGGGTAGAGCCAAGGTAGGTTAAAAGACCACAATATCGGCAAAACTGATGTTGGCTTGGTTAGACAACGTTGCTAGCAAGATTTGGTCACTACCGCCAGCGCCATCGATATCAAAGAATAGATTACCTGTAGTTTGGTCATAAATAAAGCGATCCTCGCTATCTAATGCGGTTGTTCCCAGCACAAACTGTTCGGCGCTAAGGACACCCTTTACCAGATCACCACCCATTCTTTTACCCTTAACCTGAATTTCGTCATCTGCTACAGAGAAGTCAGTAATCGTGTCTACTCCATCCGTTGTTCGGAAAAAACGGAATCGATCAGACCCTTCGCCTCCTGTAAGCGTGTCATTGCCGAACCCACCAATAAGTAAGTCATTTCTAAGACCACCATTGAGAATATCATCGCTAAACCCGCCATTAAGATTATCATTGCCAGCATCACCATTAAGAATATCCTCACCACCACCGCCATAAAGCACGTCCCGCTTATCGCCGCCATTTAGGGTATCTTTACCAGAGGCTCCCTTGAGGATGTCCCTACCATTAAAGCCGTTGATAATATCATCATCATCGGTACCGTCAAGCGTATCATCATCAGCCGTACCATTTATTGTGTTATCTTCTAGAGCTGGGATAAACTCCAGATAATTAAGATTAAAATCCCCGTTGAGGATATCGACTCGTAATTGTTGAGAGCCAGCCGAAAGGTTAAGACCTTCGACACCTACATTTTGCCAGGTCTGCCAGTCACCCGTTTTGTCAAATTCAAAGGTTTCTGTTTGTCCATCAACTGTAACATTGAAACTGTGAATACCATCCTTGCCACTAGCGACACGAGCCACTAAATTGTATAGACCAGACTTGGGTACAGTGAAGTCATAGGTTAGCCATTCCCCGGCGTCAGTCCAGCCAACATTAAAACCTCCACCCACATCAGATGTGGCTTGAATATCCACCGGATCATTGCGATAAGCACCGCCAAAATTCTTTTTCGTGGTGTCATAATAACTGATACCTTGACCGCCAGTTACATAGTCTTCAGCTTCGATCCGAATAGACGTTTTGGTGAACGGGTTGATTGTCAGGTTAACTGTGGCGGTATCTGTACTCTGGAGATCATCAACCTGATACTCAAATTGATCAGTACCTGTGAAATCTACAGCCGGAGTATAGGTAATAAAATCGTCACTCAAATCATCAGGGGTATCGTTGTCATCAACTACAGCCGTACCGTTGGTGGGAGGGGTCACGATACTCAGCGAGAGTGCATCTGCCTCAGCATCGCTATCGTTACTCAACACATCGATATTGACCGGTGTGTTTTCAGTAGTGGTTGCATCGTCATCTATGGCGATTGGAGCCGTATTTACGTTGCTGTTATCTGCTTCTAAAACTGTAATTAACTGATTCGCTGAGACGTTTTCCAGTTGTTGAACAATCCCACTGGGCCAATGAATTTCTAATAAATCTACTTGGGTATTCTCAGCCAGTCCAAAATGGATGCGCTGGTGATTTTGCGCCCACTTATGAATTCCTCCAGATTGTTCACGCAGTTGGGTAACGCCTCCAGACGTCACAAATACTCGTGCGCCAATTCCGTCTCGGTTGGAAACTGTGCCTTCTAGGTCAATTTGCAGCCAGTTATTGCCATTGCCTTGGTTGCGGAAAAGCTGGTGGGGACCATCATCACTATACAATGGCGTACCTTCCACAAAACCATTGGTAACGAATAAGTCGAGAAAACCATCGAGATCGTAGTCAGCCGTCGTTACCGCATCACCCAATCCCAAATTAGAACCGACTGCTCCCCCAGCATTTGACACCGGAAGAAATGTGCCATCTCCTTGATTCTCAAGCAGGATATTTTCTCGGTTTAAAGCTGACCCCGTGGCAACAAGATAGAGGTCTATATCCATATCGTTGTCAAAATCACCAGCCGTTACGCTGTTGCTAGGGCTATTGATAGTATTGATACCAGCTTCGCTACTAAAATCTACTAATCCTTGATCGGTATTAAGCAATAGTCGATCCGAGGGAAAAGAAGGATTAGGATCAAAACCCAAAGCTGTTAATTCAGAAATTGGCTGAGTCGCTTCAACCCGAATACCTTCTCGATTAATTGAGGTAAAGATTTGCCAACGCTGTAGGCTGGGGTCATAGCCAATATAAATTCCTTGATCAACACCAGGCTGATAAGGATAAACGCCGACTACATTGGGATCATCTGGAGATAAGGTGAATTCACTAAAGTTGTCAACCGGAGTGGGATTAAATCCGCTAGATCCGATAAAAATATTGTTAGCGGAAGCCAAGGCAAATTTAAAGGTGACATCTCCGGTTGTATTGAATTGGACACCTGTTGCATTACCATCTGATTCAAGAAATCCTCTAAACTCGTTAGAGTTAACTTGACCTACCTCTACATTTCTACCTCGGCGCGTAAAATAGAGATCTTGACGCAGATCGCCATTGAAGTCAGCCGACACAATATCGCTACCCGAAAGCAAATGTATATTTGATAATAAACTAGAGGTTATGTCTGGAAACGGGGTGGACGTTGTGTCAAAAATCGTTTTGTCTTGGGGCAATACAAGATCTAAAACACCATCTCCAGAGAGATCGGATAGAGTGCCAAATTTTACAGTCTCTGATTCAAGTCCGGGGACAACAACCGAACCAACATTCTCAAAACCATTACTGGTTTGGCGAAAAACTGTTGTCGGGTCAAGACCATCTGATCTGGCGGTGGAGCCATGGAAAAGATCGAGCAAACCATCGTTATCGAAGTCAAACCAAATAGGACCTTGTGCCTTGGCGCTGGCGTAAGCTAAACCTAATTCTGGTGCCCGATCTCTGAGTACACCTCCCTCATTAACAAATAATAAATTCGGTTCCGTTGTCGGTGAACCAACAAGCTGTAATAAATCCTGGTCTCCATCATTATCAAAATCTACCCATGTTGCTCCATGATGATCCGAGCTGGCTCCCGAACCTGCTGTTAATTCTTCTAGCAAAAAGACGGTAGAGGTAGCATCAGAAAAAGTTCCATTTTTCTGGTTTAGATATAAAATGCCAGGATGATTAAAGTGATTATTAACCCAGAGATCAGGAAAACTGTCTCCGTTGAAATCACCCCAAGCTGAACCATAGGTAAGTCCGGCATAAGATATTCCCGCTTCATCAGTGACCTCTTCAAAACCAAGCGTAGTCGTGGATGTTACGTTATCGTCTGTGGACGTTGTGCTACTCGTTTCCACATCCTGATTTGACGCCACTATTTCTATAAGTGACTGATTCAGGAGTAAATTTTGTTCGGCTGGGGCTTGATCTTGCTCAAACGAAGTTTCAGTATTCGTATCAAGCTTAGAATATAATAAATTACAAATTACACACATAATCCTGGGAACTTAATTGCTATTTATGGATTTATTTGTATGTTAACCCTTTAAAAAAAGCAAAATCAAGTAAATATTTAAACTTCATCAAAACTTCATATCAAGCCTTTTCGTCCACTCAACTACTTCATCCACTTAGCCAGATCTAGCCCCAGAATGGTCTGAAGCTGTATAATATCTGGTTTATACATATCGATTAATTTTTCTCGGATGTCAGGATCTAGAATTGTTTTTTTGCCCAGATTCTTCTGGGTAATACTCCGGTTAAGGCTGTGACGGAGTTTTTTAGGCAGTAAAGGCTTAAGCGCCGATTTAATCAGATTTTTTTTCGTCAGAATTGTTTGTAAAAGCTTATTTTTCGGAATTCCTGATACATTCTCTCTAGTTAATTCGGGTGTGAATTCATCATCGACACCCAGGAACTGATAAATATCTTTAACCACAGCATTCGTGTCAGCTACCAAATCATCATGCAGGTAAATCTTAATCTGTTCTCGTTCAAACGCGGCAAAATATTGCTTAATCCAATCGGCATAAAATCCTCGCTGCTTGTAATACCAAAGCGGCTGCCATTTCTCTTTGATTCTGCGTTCTTCTGCTTCCAGTCCCTCGGCAAAAGAAAGTGTCTCGTAACCATCCCGAACTAAATGCAGATAACTCGAAAAAGCTCGCTCGGCTGGATCACGAAGAATGGCGATTAATTTAACATTAGGGATGTAGTGCTTGATCCGGGCGATCGCCTTCTGACTGTGCAGGTATAATGTAGACGCTTCACCAATCGCTATCTCGTTGGTAACACCTTGAAATAGGCGGCAATAGTCCTCAATCTGAGTCACTGAACGACGATTGATTCCCTGTGCAAGACCTTGGAAATCAAGGGTCTCACCTTCTAAGGCAAAAAACCTCGGTTCCTTAATCGGACTCATATAAATCTGAGGATGCTGTTTTAAGTAGGAATAAAGCGAACTGGTTCCCGCTTTAGCCGCACCGATAATTAGAAAATTAGGCATTACCATTTCAATTCCCTCCTTAAGCTTTTTCAATAGTTAACAACTGGTCAATAGGCGGATTTTTAATTTCCTGGAACTCCCCGTCCGACCAAACTATCTTGATTGAGTTGACTTGAGGAGTTTGTCCTAACCCAAAGTACAACCGATAATGTCCCTGAGAAAAGTGCGATCCTTCCGCTTGACCAACAGCTTGAACTTGAACTCCGTCAGACGCAACCACTTCAACATGAGAACCAATAGCTTGGCGATTTTTAGGTGATCCAATGAGTTGAACTTGTAGCCAATGATTGGTTGCACCGATATTAGAATATAGCTTCACTTGCCAGAACGAGGGTAACGGGGATTGTGCAAATACTTTTTTGACAAACCGATTCAGGATAGAATCGTGATACCGTGTGGCTAAAAGTAAATCGCGATCGCCATCGTTATCGGCATCAAGCCAAGTGGCGCGGGACTCCAGTAATTCAGGGGATTTCACTTCTAGCATCTGAGTGGCTGTAAATTTGTGGTCTTGACCTTGGCGATATAACCCACCGGGTATTAAATGTAAATCGGTTAAACCGTCGTTATCGTAGTCTACCCAGTTAGCCGTCAACGCTTGAGTCGGGAGTCCAACTTGCTGGGGTTTAACCACTTCATACGTCCCGCGATTATTAATTAATAAGGCATTGGCGTTGGGTGAGGCAAAAAATACATCTAAATCCCCATCCGCATCATAGTCAGCAACCGTCAATTTATTGCTATCCTCAAATCTCTCGATCACACTTCCAGGATTTTCTCCAATTAACTGAGGGTTAAATTGCCCGGATTCATTGACATACAACCAAAACGCTTTTTCATCCACCCAAACTAAATCAATATCTCTATCTCTATCTGCATCTAACCAGGCAAAGATTCCCATGTTAGGAAAATCCAGATTGGTTGGGCTAGCTACGTTCACAAACGTACCCTCAGAATCCTGACGATAAAGCTGATTGGGAAACGTAGCTGTTTGACCAGCCGCTTGATAACATACCGTGTAAATATCGAGACGATTATCTGCATTAAAATCCACCCAAGCCGTCTGTAAAGCGGGACAGCCATGCTTAACAATTCCTGATTGATCTGTAATATCCTGAAACGTCGGGTTACCCTGATCAACTAATAATTCATCGCTGAACCTCTCCGGAATTTTATCCATTCTCCCCTTGAGACCCCCGCGCACGATGAAAACATCAACCATGCCTTCTGCATCATAGTCTGCCCAAGCCATGCCGTGACGGTCTCTTAAATATAAAGAGAATTCGGGGGACTTGGGATTGACAAATTGATTGCCAACAAAGACGCTCTCTAGAGGAAGTTCATTATCTAGATTATCTAGCTGGAACGTGATCGGCAGGCTAACGTTGTGAGGTGTAAAGACAAGTTTACTATCATTAGTTTCACTTTTAAATTCCAAGGTTGATACAATGGCTCCGGAAGCAAGTTTGTCTTCGGTGACGTTGACATCAAATTGCTTATTTTCTTTGACGGTTAGGGGAGAAGATAATTTAATTAGTCCTTGAATTGAGTTTTTGTTTTTATTGTTTTTTATAATTAAGCTTCTGTCTTTCCAGTAAATATAGATACCTGGCTTACTAATTTTAGGCTCAGTTCCCGAATATTCAAGACCCGGAAAATCGTGGTCTTGATCCAGTCGCAACGACGATAACCTATTTTGGGTAAATTCGCCATTGCCTTCACCCAGCAAGAGTAACTGACCATGATTATGATTAGACGTGAAGATATCTAAATTTTTGTCCGAATTAACATCAACGACGCCTAAGTCGAATAATCTAAACTCATGGGTGCGTAAAAGACTGGAAGTAAACCAGGTTTTATTTTCTGTAGAAAGATTTAATTGTTCATTGGCAGGTTGCCCAACGATATAGTTAATGCCAATCACTAAGATAGCCGTACAAATCGCTAAAGCTAATATACGAATAGTCAACAGTGGAGATTTAGTCTTTAAACGCTTAATCATTATTAGATGCATTTTTTAGTTCAGCACAAGAACTCATTTATGTTACCCAGTGAGAAAGGTCTCGTTGGATCAGATCCTGAAGCTTGAAAATATCTTCTTTGTAGAGTTTTATCAAGTCTTGGCGATCCTCTGGCGATAAAATAGGTTTCGCCCCTAAGTTTTGTTTATCAAACCTTTCAGCAATAGTTCGACGAAGCTGTTCCGAAAAAAGCGGTTTTAACGCCGACTTGATCGGGTTGTCTCGATTAAACAGAGAATACACTAGCCTACTTTTAGGAACACCCGATATATTTTTTCGACTTAAGTCAGGGGTAAATTTATCATCTACACCCAGAAATCTAAAAATATCTTGGACGACAGCCGTTGAGTTTGCCGCGAGTTCTTCATAAAGGTAGAGTTTGAGCTGCGATCGCTCAAATATATCAAAGTAACGCTTGAGTTGTTCATAATAGAATCCTTGTTGCTTGTAGTAAAAAAGAGGTGCCCATTTCCGCTGTATCCGGGTTGGCTCCTCCCTTAAAGCCTCGGCAAAGGAAAGGGTTTCATACCCTTCTCGAACTAAGTGAGCAAAACTGGAGAAAGCCCGATCAACAGGATGACGCAAGATGGCGATCAGCTTTACATTGGGGAGGTAGTGCTTTATCCGGGTTGCCGCTTTAGGACTGTACAGGTAGATGGGGGAGGCTTCACCGATCGCAATCTGATCAGATACCTCCTGAAACAGTTCGCTGTAGGCAGCAAGGCTGGTTCTAGACGTTCGATTGATCCCTTGATCCGGACCTTGAAAATCAAGGGGTTCCCCCTCTAAAGCAAAGAATTTGGGTTCCTTAACCGGACTCATATAAATTTGCGGGTGTTGTTGGAGATAGTAATAGAGTGAGCTGGTTCCCGCTTTAGCAGCACCGATAATCAAAAAATTAGGAAGTACCATAAAATCACCTGATCTCCTAGCCGACTTGCCCCAATTCATGCTGCATTTGGTGATAGTTCCAAAGCTTACCCCGATGTTCTAACAACTCCTGATATCCTCCCTGTTCAACAATCCGTCCCTGCTCAAGTACCACAACTTTATCCGCCCGCATAATCGTCGATAACCGATGGGCGATCGCAATCACGGTTCGTCCCACTGAAAGTTGCTCTAATGACTCCTGAATCAGACGTTCTGACACGGAGTCTAAAGCACTCGTAGCTTCATCCAGAATCAGAATATCCGGATTACGCAGCAGCGCTCGCGCGATCGCAATCCGTTGTCGTTGTCCCCCTGATAACCTCACTCCGCGATCGCCTAAGCGGGTGTCAAACCCTTGGGGCATTTCTTCGATAAACTCTAAGGCATTGGCTAAACGAGCCGCTTCCCGAATCGCTGTCTCATCAGCTGCTTCTGTGCCGTAAGCAATATTATTGCGAACCGATGTATTAAAAATAAACGTGTCCTGACTAACAATCGCCAGCCGACGACGTACAGAATGAATGTCAAAGTCCCGCAAATCGATGCCATCCAACAAAACGTTTCCGTGTGTTGGATCATAGAATCGGGGAATCAAATCCGCTAGGGTGGTTTTACCCGCACCCGACGCCCCTACTAAAGCCGTCGTCTTTCCTCGTTCAATGGTTAGCGTAACGTTATGTAAGACGAGATTATCCGCCTCATACCCAAAATCGACACCGACAAACTCAATCCCTCGTTGTAAGCCTTGAAACTGAACAGTTCCATCTTCAAAATAGGGTTTATTGTCAGTCCTGAGTAACTCTTTAATATTATTCAGCGACCCTTGAAAATCACCGAGTTTGGCTCGAGTTCCATTGAATTGACGGACAATGGGCATCAGACGAAACAAAACGAATAAGAATGTCAAAAATGAAGCGGGTTGAAGCTGATTATTGGGAATAAACGTCGCAAAAGCAAACAGTAACATTCCGATAATAATCGTAATGGACATCCCCTCCGAAAGCGGTCCGACCAAATTACTCGCTTTCACGATTTTGGTCATCGTGTTGACAATGCCTGAGCTGGCATCATAAAAACGCCTGCGTTCAAAATCCTGGGTAGCAAAGGCGTGAACCGTGCGAATTCCACTGATAAATTCAACGGCTGTGGCGACAAACATTCCATTGGCTTTTGACCGTTCAAAGCTGGCTTCTCGTACCCGATCGATCAATGTTGATACTCCAACGGAAAGCAGCGTAAACAACATCAAGGAAATGATCGTCAGTTGCCAGGATATCAACACCATTGAGATGATATAAGCGATGAGTGTTGAACCCCGAGTCAACAGAAAAGCCATCACCTCAAACGACTGTTTAATTTGCTCAATTTCCGTCGTTAAACTATTGAGCAGTTCACCCGAACGAGTCTTAGAAAAATATCTCAGACTCAATCCTTGAAGCTGTTCAAACATTTGCTTTCGCAGCCCATCAATGAGATTAATCTGAGCAATCTTACTATAAACCAGTCCTAAGTAGGTCAATCCACATCGCAGCCAAGTAACCACTAGAATCAGAGCAGATACCCGATAGAGTCGTTCTCTAGCGGGTGCATTGACCGCTAATACCCAAACATCAAGCCACTCAATTCCCGTTTTAATTGGCTCAGCTTCTGGGCTGGTAAAACTTTGTAAGAAGGACAGGATAAACCCAACGCCGAACCCCTCAAACACCGCTGCCAGTAATGTAAACACCACCGCCAAAATAGCAATGCGGCGAAAATTTTTAAACTCCCGAAAAATAAAAGCATTATCCTGCCAAAAGCGGGTGGTTTTCAGGAAATTGCGGATTGGGTTAGGAACCTTTAGGGGCATGGGTATTTGATCAACAGCAGGGTTATACTAGGGTTGGGTTGAGAGACTCTCGATGCCAGCGAAAACATTCATTCACTTGAAAGGTTTTCGGTTGAGATGGCAACAGAGGCAGGGGCAACTTTTTTTAATAAGCGCCAAAACTGGAGAGTACTTTGGGAACTGTTCTCAACAACAGCATGAGATCCTGTCGCACTGACCAACGACGGAGATAGTCAAGATCCCAATGATTAATTGTTTCCAAATCCAACAGAGTTGACCGGGCTTCTACCTGCCAACTTCCCGTGATTCCAGGTCGGGCATTCAACCGCCGTTTTCCTTCAGGGCTAATCCGTACAGCATCATACAAAGCCCAGGGGCGGGGTCCAACTAAGCTGAGTTCACCCCGTAACACATTAATTAACTGGGGTAATTCATCCAAGCTGTACTTTCGCAGCCAAAGCCCTAGGGGAGTCACGCGGGGGTCATCTTTGCACTTGTGCAACCCTGGCATATCACCCATCACTTGATGGTGCAGTTTCTCGGCATCCACCACCATTGTGCGAAACTTGAGAATCCGGAAAAACCTGCCCCGTTTACCAATCCGCCATTGCTTAAAGAATATCGGTCCTGGCGAGGACATACGAACCAAAAATGCTAATAGCAACAGGATGGGACTCAACACGATTAATAAGAAAGAAGCAGCGAGTCCATCAATAATACGCTTGATAAACCAGTTTAGGGGACGGCGTTTTCTCGGTAATTCCCGAAGAGAAGGAATTCGCAAAAAGACGGGCTTCCCCGCTTGCTCACAAGCATCTGCCCAACGCTTGAGTTGAGTCTCTCCAAGTTCGTAATCTAAAGAAACGAGTTTGACTGGGGAATGTTTCAAACACTCAGTTAACCGTTGATCATTCTCCAACGTAGTCAAACAAGGATGGTTGTCCAAATTTCTGCGCCTGACTAGCAATTTATCCTGTCGCCATTTCAGCATACATGAATGTGGACAACTCTGTTTTTGCTCATGAGTCAATTTTTTAGTGCTAGGTGCAATTGGAGAGATGCTCATTCGTCTCAATAAGTAGATGTAGATGGGTTAATTAATTAAACAAGCTAAACGAGAATCCGACAAACTTCGGCTAGCTTAGTTGCCCAATATTTATTTTTACTTCAGCAGTAGAATATTTTAATTTTAAGCGATTTAAGTGTTTTTTTTTTGGTTTTTTTGTAAAGATTTGATGAAGACTCTATAACAATTCGATAAAGATGAACCGTAAACCGTTACTCCTTTTTCTTTCCAGTGGAGCGCTATTCCCACATTCTGTTCTGAATGATCTAAGTATTTATACTTAACCAAATTGCTAAGCTATTTAGGCTCAACATACTCCTTGGCTTGCTACAAATTGAAGTACGGCGGGTGAGTCTAGTTAAGCTCTAATACTTGACGTTTACTCTGCTGGGCATCAGCAACATAACGATTGGTATAACTACTAGCACCATTTGCCACCACACCGATCGCGTTCAAGGGACCCAGCAGATTAGTTGCCTCAGTCAGTTCTGATTGCGTCACCCGATCTAAGCGAGCAACCAATACCACACCCTGACAAAATGAAGCCGCTTGCATAGCATCGACAATACCCAGAACTGGCGGAGTATCGAGTAACATTAAGTCATAACGCTGTTCAAAGGTCGCCATTAATTGCTTCATTCGTTGAGAACTCAGCAACTTAACCGGATCGGGTGGCGTTGGTCCAGCCGTTAATACCTCAATCTCGACGCCGAACAGGGAAAGCGGCTGTGGAGCAACGTCTGACGTTTGATCAGCAAGTATCGTTGCCAGTCCTTGATCATTAGACAAGTGAAGCTGTTGGTGCAGCGTCGGACGGCGCAAATCCGCATCAATTAAGAGTACCCGCTGGTGTAAGCGAGCGGCACTAAATGCCAAACCCAATACGAATGTGGACTTCCCCTCACCAGGTAAGGCGGACGTAATAACCAGAGATTTGAGTATGGCATCAGCGTTTAACAGTTGGATATGTTTATAGATCAGATCTAACGATTCCCGCAAGGGCAGCGATTGCAGCATGGGAAGGGTTTCCGGTTCAGGAGTGGGCGACTTACTGAAGGGAAAGTGCATCAGCCGCCCATTGGTACTCAGGCGAGGCAATTGGGGTAAGATACCCAGTAAAGGCAGTGCCACCCGTTGCTTCAACTGATCAGAGGTATGCACAGCATCATCAAGCGCTTCCCGTCCAAAAGCCGCCACTCCGCCCAAGAAAAACCCCACCACCACAGCCAAGATTAAGTCCTGCTTTGTGTTCGGACCCAGTTGATTGCCTAAGTGGGGGGCTTCCACCACTTGCCATTTAAATCCGCCCCTAGCGATTTCAATCCCTAACTCTTGTCGGGCTGCGAGGAGTTTTTGCAGGGTGTTGCGTTCTACTTGCACCTCAGGTTGCAGGTGTTCGTACTCCGCTATCAGTTGAGGAAAACGACTCAGTTGCGCTTGGAGTTGCTGCTGAGTTTGTGCCAAACTCTGATCCCTTGCTGCTAGAGCTTCCAGATGGGTTTTGGTTTCCACAAGCTGGCGTGAAAGATTCAAATCTGTATCTCCCAACTGTCCAGCTTTCTCTAAGCTTTCTGCTGTTTCTAGTCGCACTTCTCCTAATACGCGATTGGCTTCGGCTTGCAACAGTTCCTGCTGGCGCTGACGCTGTTGCATCAGGTTCTGTACACTCGGATCAGCATCGGTAAATCTCACCCGTTGCTCTGCCAAGGTGAGTTCCGTCTTTTGCAGTTCATCCAGCAGAGTTTGGTAACGGGATGACTCACTTAAGCGGGAAGCGGTGAGTGCCTTTTGGGGAGAACGCGCCAGTTGTTGCTGTAGTTGTTGATAACGCGCCCTGGTTTCTTGTAACTGAGCGCGAATAGTTTCTCGCTCTTGCTTAATCGTGTTCAGCCTTTGTGTCACCGTTGTGGCTTGCTGCTGCGGGTCAATCAGGTTCTGGGTTTGGCGAAACTGTTCTAGGGCTTGCTCGGCTTGGCTGACACTCTGGCGTGCGGTGGGTAACTGGTTATTGATAAATGCTAAACCTTCGGCAATGCGTTGTTGCTGCTGCTGGAGGCTGAACTCCTGATAAACCTTTTGAATCGCTTCTAGAACCTTTTGGGTTTTAACCGGATCATTGCTGGTATAGTCCACTTGCACAATCTTAGTCTCTGTTTTACCCTCCTGCTTCCGGGTAACTGTCAAGGATTCCTTCAGGGTTCCAACCTCAAGGTTTGGGTATCGCGGGTGCAGCAAATCCACGGCTTGTTGCAGAAGTTGAGTACTCCGCATTAGGTTTAACTGGGTGGCGTAATCTACTTCTAGATTCGAGTCCTTCACCTGATCTTCAAAAGCCGGTTGTCTATTTTGATTATTTTCTCTGAAATACGGCTCAACCAATAGCTGCATGGAACTCCGGTAGGTGGGAGATTTGGTCAACGACAGAGGAGTTGCGATCGCCAAAACCCCACAAAATACACCGAAAAACCAAAAGCGTCGGCGGACTAAGATGGCAAACAGTTGCCCGTAACCAAAATCGGTATCTGCTCCCTGAGGATTATTTGATGTCACTGTCACGATTGCTCAACTGGAATGGATAAATGAGAGAGAATGATACGGTCTAAATCCACACACCTGCTCCATTAATTGGGTCACTTTGCCAAAAAATACTGCTTCTGAGAAGTTACTCAGAGCATGATCCCGAATCTGACTATAATTCCATGGTAATTGATTGAATTTGATTAAGGCGGCATGGATAGATTCTGGAGTTTGTTTCTTGAAAAATACGCCAGTTTTCCCGGGAATTTGTGTATCCAGGACTCCTCCTGCACCGTAAGCAATTACTGGAGTACCACTGACGTTGGCTTCAATGGGAACTAATCCATAGTCTTCTAATGCAGCAATAATCACCCCCTGCGCTTTTGCCATAAGCTGCTTGCGCTCCTTATCACTCACGTACCCCAAAAATCGAATATTGTCCAAGGCTTTGGCTTCAAGACGTTCTCGTTCTGGTCCATCACCAGCAATCAGAAGCTTCCACCCCAGCCAATTGAAGGCTTCCACGATAATATCGATGCGTTTATAGCTGATCATGCGGGATGAAACATAGAAATAATCTTCCTTTTGATCGTCAAAAATAAACTTGCTGGTATTAATTGGATAGTGAATGACTTGTGCGGGTTTTCCATAGATGCTTTGAATTCGCTTAGCCACCGTGGTTGAATTGGCAATATAGAGATCGGGTTCCTGAGCGTAGGCGATATCGAACTCTCTGAGCTGATTAAAGATTAGTTCAATTACGGGGGAATAGAGTCGAAAGTTCTTGTATTCCCGTAGGTAAGTTTGGGTATCCCAGAGAAACCGGGTGACGTTATGACAAAAACAAATATGAGTAGCGCCAGGACGTTTCCGCACCCCTTTAGCGAAGCTACTGGTGCTGCTAATGATTAAATCATACTCTTGCAGGTCTAATGCCCGAAACGCTGGATAGTAGAACGGCGCCAAGAGTCGGAAGTACTTGGTGGCGCCGGGAATATTTTGCAGTTGCGTGGTCTTCACCAAGCGATCGCCTAACTCAATGGTTCGCTGCGGATCGTATAGTGATGTAAATATATCAGCTTCGGGAAAATATTGACAAAGCAGTTCAAATACTCGCTCTGCTCCCCCTCTTTGGGTTAAATAATCATGAACTAAAGCAATTTTCATGACATTATTTTATACACCCTAATTAATAACTCCAAAACGTAGCTTCATACATGACATTTAGACATCACAATGAAGTTTTATGGTTGAGTTGTTTTTGTACTGATTATGCGAATAAGTGTGTCCAAAAAATTAAGTTAAAGACTATTACCCAGATAAAATATGGCTAAAATAAAAATCATAGGAAAAATAATGGGAAGTGGTTAATTAATTTTTGGCTATTATAACATATTTAAGAAGTATTTGTCAATGATAATTTTTTTTTAATATCCGACTTGAATTTAAAGGTAATAGCTTTACACTGTTATCACAAAGTTAAGTTTAAGTCAATGATTAAGTTCGCCCACAGATGGATCATCATGACCAAAGTAGAGTTGACTCAATTGAGCCACGGAAACATCGTTTTCCGGTTGGGGATTACGTAAGAACGGATGAATTGGAAGTCGC
>CAKZMA010000532.1 GCA_937127375.1 uncultured Coleofasciculus sp.
TTGGGCGAGCTATCTGGGAAAAGCTGTAGCCATACAAGCAACAAGAAGCTCTATCCCATAAACCTGCCATTCCTCTAACCCCTCAAACGCTTTAACTGACTTATTAGGATGAGGTTTTGTGATTTATGCAGTTCACTGGAAAAATTTCTGCGATCGCACTTATACTGTAGGATGGGCATTGCCCACTAGCCTTACGGAGTGTGCGATTCCTACTACTAACTGACTTCACACGCGATCGCACAGACCCTTGGGTGTGAAAACACAAGCTATTGACCAGGGGTTGGGTTTTATGAAGGATTGGAAAATCCCGTCATTATTTTTTTTAACACCAATCTGATGATTAGGGCGAGTAACTCATACAATCCAAATAGAATACTGAAGGAAACGGTCATGAGGGGAATAGCATAAGCTGGCTTCACAGCCAGCTTATTGGAGTCATCTGATAAGCTCTCTTTATAAGCTAAAACCTCTTCAATACATATTTCCTTAGAACATTTTTCAATTGAAATTGCCTCCGCTTGTTCCAAGTCTCTGACTGCCTCTTTTGAGATAACGTATCCGAATAAACCTCCCAAAAGTATCAAGACAATGATTTTAGAAATTACAGCCAGTCTACTTGTCTCAAACTTGAGACTGATGACGCTCTCCGAAGCGTTATTTTGATCCATTTTTTCTCCTTTAATACCCTAACAGGACAAACAGAACATCTGTTGCCAATTTAGCTATTGATCCCGTTCACGTCGTCAACGGGATTTCTCAGGACAATAGTCAGGTTAACTAATCCTGGGTTGAATCCAATTGATGCGGATACCTTGGATTAGCTTATTAAGGTTAGTTTTTGGGTTTATACATTGAGGTAGGCTAACGATACACCTTCCTTATTAGGGTTGAGTTTTTCGATTTATGCAGTTAACGGGAAAACAGGACATGCTCTAGTCTTGAGTCGCCGCGTAAGTTCCCTAGGAGCAATTTCTGCTACAGTTAAATTTAATGGCACTGAACTAAGCATTAGGGAATTGCCGAAACCTTTGATATAGTGTAGAGTGGGCTTTGCCCACCAGCATACCAAGAGTGTGACATTCCCGTTAAATTAGTGCAGTGGGCGCGGAAATAACTCTTCAGTTAAACAGGTACAAAAGCTTACTGTACAAGCTTTTCCTGGACGTCTTCTGCTTTCTTGTACTTGTGCAAGAAGACAGAAAAATAACTGAACAGCTAATAATCTTCCTCAGCTTCCCCAGCTTTAGAAGCATAGACAAAGCTGCTCAAGTATTCTCATGCCGGCTACACTAGCTTATCAGAATTATACGTTCTACACGAGCCAGTAACCATGTCAAATGGACAATCTCAGGAGATTATTGATCAATTCTGTATTTTATACGAGAAAACCAGCAACCCTAGTTATCGTGGCTTCAAGCCATCGATGCAACAGCGCCTGAAACGCCACATGGAAAAGCTGGTTCAGTTACATCCAGACTGGCACACGAACGATTATGTTGACTATTTCTGTAGTATTATCAACCAGGAATCACCGCCTGAATCGGAACAACAATTCGCCCATCTCCATCTGGTTGCTTATTTAGACACCTCTCGCTGTCATTTTATCCGCCAGTTTTCTCGAAAATTTCCCTTTCCTTTAGCCACTTGTCTCCATTTTTTTGACCTGACGACTGACGTTCTCTACAATCGCAATCATTTAAAAAAAATCATTCATGGACATAATGCCAATACGAGTAACGCCGCTAATTTAAGAACCTATATAGAAGGCGCACTCAAGAATATTATTATCAACCAAATCAATTGGGAATCTGACTGGCATCTCTTATGCAATGTGGATCTCACCAGTCGCCGCAAATTCAATAATGCCGCGCAAAAATTGAGAGAGGCTTTATTCCGACATGGGATAACTGAACCCCTGGTGTCTCAATACTGCTTTGCTTGGCAATACTTTGTTCCTATTTATAAAAATAATCGGCTTTATAATCCGAATCAAAGAAAAAGCAGGACGTGGGTTCAACCCGAACAGACGGATTTTGAGGAAGCGGCTAGAGACTATAATCTGAATCGATTCCTTGCTGATGCTCCCCTACAAGTTTCGTCTGGCTCAAACGTAACAGCGGAGATGATTCAACAGTGGATGAATACCTGTATTCAGGCGTTACGCAACTCTCAAAAACTGGTGGAATTGTCTAGGGATGCCGATAGCTATGAAAAACAATACGAACAGTCGGTTAATCCTTGGGAAACGTTGGAATCTGACCAAAACTCTGCTGAATTTATTAATCAAATCACTTCCAGTTTACAGGCACAACTTCAGCGCATTGATCAAAATATAGACAAAATTCGGAGTAAAATTCCTCGGCAATTCCGTCAGGCAGTTATGCCTTTGTGCTATCCTCACGAACTTTCCCTGTTAGTTCAAGATCAGTTTGCCAAGAAAGTGGGAGTCAATCAAGGAACAGTGGCTCGTTATATCGCCAATACCTATAAATTGCCACTGTTAACTCAAATGGATAGTCTGATTCGGACTCAGTTAGATAATGATTTGGAGGTTTGGAGTCAAAACTATGTCAAAGAGTTTTTGTCCAAGAGATTTACTAATCCTCATCAAAATCAGGAAATCGATAGAGCTTTAACAGTTGCCATTGAATCTCTAGAACCCCATTTACAATTGCTCCTAAAACTGCGCTATGGTCAAAGCTATAGCATTGATACTATTGTTAAGTGTTTGGACAATGAGTCCAGCGATACAATTGAGAAAAAATTAAATTTAATTCAACATGATTTAGAATTAGCGGCTATTGAAACAATAAACAAACTCAAGATCAGTTATATTGAGCAATTCATCAAAAACCACTATAAGCAAGTTATATCTGACCAACTCGTGACGGCTTTCTCGGAAATTCAATCCAGAAAAATCATGAAAATGCGGTATGCTCAAAGAATGCCTGAAGAAAAAATTGCTCGACTTTTGCCCAAAGAAAACGTAAGCCAAGCCATTAACCAAGCCAAGCAGCAATTACGGCAGGCTTTACTCCAGTGGAGTTCTGGAACGTATGGAATTTCTCTAGAGCCGGAAAAAGACCAGGTTAGTCAAGCGGTTGAAACTTGGCTCAACCAGTTGTATTGTTTGGATTTAAATGAACTTCATAGTGGAGAGTAGTATAATGTTTAATTTATTGGAATTATCACGGACGTATCCCAATCAGATTTGGTTTAATTTATCCGAGAAACAACAACAACAAGCTTGGCTGCGATCGCAAAATCATGCTAATGCGATGACTCGCTGTAATGCCTACCTGAATGAA
>CAKZMA010000533.1 GCA_937127375.1 uncultured Coleofasciculus sp.
AAAGTGAGTAGATTTGCTGAGAGGTGAGTAGAGATTAGGTTATAGTTATTCACCCTCACAATGGCATCATTATCTGCAAAACGGATCGAGATTATGTTGGACAGGCACAAACTCTACATACTTACTTGCAAGAAGAACGAACCAAAAACCCTGTGGGAACGTTTCGTGATCGCCTAATTCGTGTCAAAAAGCAGAACCAGCCTAAATCGAGCCGTCAAGTGTTTGTGATCCAGGACTATACCAGGTAAGTGTTCGTGTACTAAGGTAACGAGAGTGCCATTTGATAAAGGTGGCGTCGCGGCAGATTGGTAAGGTGAGATAATTGACGGGCGGCTTGCGATCGCGAGAGTCCTTGGTTAATCAGTTGGCTGAGTTCGGCTTTGAGGGCGACTTCCGAGAGGACGGGGGTTTCAGCAGGTGCGCCAGCAAGGATTAGGGTAAATTCACCTTTGGGTTCGTGGTCGGTGTAATATGCGATCGCGTCTTCAATAGTGCCTCGCCAGAACTGTTCGTGTAACTTGGTTAACTCCCGCGCCAGGACGATTTGACGAGACGGACTAAAGATGTTGGCGAAATCTTCCAGGGTTTGCTGGAGGCGGTAGGGCGATTCGTAAAAAATTAACGTTCTCGATTCAGCCGCTAACACCTCTAACCGTTGTTGACGTTCTTGTCCACTGGCGGGTAAAAAGCCTTCAAACACAAATCGATCTGTAGGGAGTCCAGAGGCGCTGAGGGCAGTGATTCCCGCCGTAGCACCGGGGATGGGGATAACTGAGATTCCGGCTTCTATTGCCCCCTGGACAAGTTCATAACCGGGGTCAGATATACTCGGCATTCCCGCATCGGTCACCAGGGCGATGGTTTTTCCCCCTGTTAACTGATTTAGCAATTCAGGTAAGCGCTGCTGGCGATTGTGCTGATGGTAACTGATTTGGTTAGTTTTAATTTGAAAATGCTGCAACAGTTTTCCCGTGTGGCGGGTATCTTCGGCGGCGATAAGATCAACAGTTTGTAAAATGCGTATCGCCCGGAAGGTCATATCTTCTAGGTTGCCAATTGGCGTCCCGACAACATACAGTGTCCCCATTTTTCTAATTTGATACCTGCTGACCTTGTTACTCTAGCTTTTTTTTGGGCTAGAATCGACAAAGACATCTTGAGTCGAAGTTACCAAAGGTGGGCTATCGCGGCTCTGCCGATACTGGCGAAGCATTTTATGGAGTAGCGTAGCGGCGGTTTTGGTTCTAGGGAAAGATTAGACAGACGGCTAATTTATTTTTTCAGAACCTTATTTGGAGATTATGGGAAATTCAGTCAAACCAATCCAAAAAATTCTTTTTGGCAGTCCCGGTACGGGTAAAAGTTATCAGGTGCGCGAGATTGCCCAGGAGCAACTAGGTATAGAATTTGATGAAGATACCAAAATTCTAAAGAATACGGTTAAAACTGTATTTCACCCTGAATACACTTATTCTGATTTTGTGGGTAAGCTATTACCGTACACTTATGGCAATTCTGTAGTTTACAAGTATTATCCTGGACATTTCCTACAGGCATTGGGTAAAGCCTATCGAGGTTTAATTGAAAATTCCGAAGAAAAATATCTATTAGTAATTGATGAATTGAATCGAGGAAATGCTGCTGCTATTTTTGGATCAATATTTCAGTTATTAGATAGAGAAGATGATGGCTGGTCAACTTATGAGGTAGATATATCTGAGTTGGAACTGGTCGGTTTGTTTAATGCCATGGACTATAAAGCTAATATTACAGGTGATCGAGAGATACAGGTAGAAGGTACAATATTAGAAAAATTTTTTCTTCATGAATTGGAAAATAAATTAGGTAGCAATTCTGAGGATAGGGATAGAGTAAGAATGTTGAAAAACTTAAAGGGTTATAAAATTAGCATTCCTCCTAATTTATCCATTCTTGCTACCATCAATACCTCTGATGAATCCATTTACTATCTAGACAGTGCTTTTAAGAGGCGTTGGGATTGGGAGTATGTGGATGCTCCTAGTCAGGCTGACATAACAAATAAAAACGTACCAGCTATAATATCACAAGCAACTTTAGAACTAAATAATGATGAGCATATAGAGTGGTATAGATGTATTGTAGGCATCAATGAGTTTATCAAATCTCATCATCAAAGTATTAGAAGAGTAGAAGAAAAACAAATTGGTTGGTGGTTTATTAAGCCTAATGATGGAAAAGTTTCGCTGGATCAAGTAACAGATAAAGTCATGTTCTATTTGTGGGATAGTGTATTTGCCAGAGACAAAAGACCTTTAGTAAAATTTTTTACAGAATCATTGAATGACATAAACTTAACTACTTATGCCGATTTCGTCATGTATGCAGAAGAGTTTATAAAAAAAATGCATGATAGTGTACCTGCTTTATAATATGAAAATGAGTTAGACTATATTTCTGATTTTTGAATAATGATAGATTTTAAAGAACTGCAATTAGAGGTTAATGAAACCTATTCGTTTGTAGGTATAGAAAGACGCAAGTCCCAGATAATATTCTGTTTGCCTAAAGGATTTGATCCAAGCTTGTTTACTACTTACGACAGCAAGCGAGACTTATTTTTTCAGTTTTATAAGGTATTGAATCATTTTAAAGAAATTTGCCTCCAGAAAGATGCTGATATCAAAACTCAGGATAGGGATGGTGTAATCAGAAATCAGGGAAGTATTCAGCGAATCAGTTTACCTGATGTTGAGACAGAAGAGAATATTTTTTACTCGAAGTTAGATCTGATTGGTTCTATTCTAAACGCTTATGATGAGCTTAAAATATTGTCTTTGGCTGATAGGCTGGGAAAATCGGAGAAAATAGACTATAGCAAGCTGCATTCATTTCTACACCGTGCGGTGTATCTGGATAATGGCGCAGCATATATTGATGCTATGACATTACCCCGGCAGATGATACATTACCAGTCCACTGATATCGTTGGTATGTACTGCTATATCCTGGTAGAGGTTAAGCAGCAGTTGCATGAAGCGGTTAGCGGTGAAGTTGCTGCTTTAGCCGAACGGTTCAAACACAAGTATATTAATGCCGAGTCTGGCTTATTTCATGATGAGTATAGTAGTCAAACGGTTGATAGTCTTAAAGATACACTGGAATTAATTGATAGAAACACTGCCCTTAAAGATACAGATTACTGGTATTTTTATGATGCAATTGAGTTATTTTTGCATGGGGCGATATCCCAAGCTGATGAAGGAGAAATTTGGGGAATAAAGAACTTTTATAGTGTTTGGGAGTCGATGTGCCTGACGTACTTGGCAAAGACAGTGTCACCAGAATACATCTTGCACTTAGATACCACATTTCTCTCTAATGATGTAGTGTCATTAGCTAATAGTAATACCAAGATAGTGGATCTAGCTAATGTCTTTAGTATTAATGGTAGGCAATTAGTACCAGATGCGGTTGTATTTTCTACTGGTTTCAACGAATTTAGGTGGAGAGAAAAAAATACTATTTTCTTGAAAAAACAAACTTATAAGGGGACTACATGGGATGACTATGGCTATACAACTAAATTCGAGTCACCTGATTTTGCTGAAGTTGATTTGAAAATAGCTTATGAAGGTCAGCCTTTAAATAAACATACTTTTGAAGAGTTAGAAAAAGTTTATAGGAATCAAAATAATCAACTCATTATCAATAATCAATTGCCTAGCAATTTTTATTCCTTTTGGGAAATAGATCTTAAACCGTTAAGTTTCAAATCGCTAGATACGATATTTAGGCTAAATCACGTTTTTAACGTGGCTTTAAATAAAGCTATCTTTACTCCAGGTAAATTTGAGAAATTTTTATTGGATGAGTTTGGTTTTAATAAAGACAATGTATTTAATAACTCCTTGTTTAGACGTGGGCTAAGAAAATTAACAACACAAGAATTAATTAATGAATTTACAAATTTTATTGATAAAATTACAAGTTTTTGCGGCACAGTATGCTCTTTGAAAGTGATTGACATAAAATACTTATCCCTAGCATACTGTCGTGATATTGATATTAAGAATCGTCGCGATCTTAAAGAAAAAAGTATCAGGAAACAATTTGTCTATGAATATCTATTGCAGCAATTTATTGGTGGCAATGATATTTTAAAGAATTTAGAGATTAAGAGTGAGTTCTGGATACCTTCCTATCAAAATGATTCTGAGATCATCAAGGAAGTTGAGCCAGAGTACCTAGAGGGATATATTAGTCTAGAAAATATCAATTTTGCCGCTCTTGTTAATAGCTATTTAGATTAGCCGCAATGTCATCAACAAAAACACAACTCCTGGAACGAATAGAAGCGTTAGGACTACAGCAAGCCCTATTTCCCTCAAATGGAGAGCCAATTAATGAAATTGTAGACCA
>CAKZMA010000534.1 GCA_937127375.1 uncultured Coleofasciculus sp.
AAAGTAGCAGTATCAAAGACATCGGAAGGATAATACACCGTCTCATAATCATCGATCGCGATTATCGCTTTTTTCGGTTGAGTATCCTGTCCACCCAATTGCTGCTTAGCAACCTCGGGATTATTGAAACAAAACCAAACTTGGCGATCATCGCCCCGAAATCTGGGTAACTGTTTGGCGGCGGCTTCATCAACAACAAAACATGGTATCTTGGTGTTTCCTGAAAGCTGATGATTAGGTTCGTAAGTCCCAGTGAGAGCAATTTGACCTCGAAATTGGACTCGACCAATCACACCATATTCAGGTAATGAGTCAGTTTGAACTGAGACAACTTCCAGACCCATAAATTCCTCTCCGGGTTGGAGTTGACGGGGGTCAAAGTGGTTATCAACCGCTTTCAACTCAAAGGATAAGTCTTTAGTCGGTGTCGGGGATGGATTAGTCTTAGCGGCTAATGCAGCCGTACTCCCTAAGCACAGAAGTGAAATAAGTGCGATCGCGGTGGTATTTTGACGCATGGGTAAATAATCTCATTGAGAGTGAATCGATGAGGCTACACTATCGATCATGACTCTATATTCGCTAAACTGACGAGCTTGTGCATCACTCTACAGGATCAAAATTAGGGAGGTTCCTCAAAATTGTTCCTAAAGGATATCCTCGGCATCCGCAGCCAACACCTGATCGACCGTTAAACTAAGATTAGTAGGACTTACGCAAAGGCTCTATATGTAGGGTGGGGAATGTAGGGTGGGGAGAGCGTAGCGTAACGCACCATTACCACTATAGTTAGTATAGCTGCGTAAGTCCTGATTAGGAAATGTTTGACAGGGAATAGTTTCTCCTGGCAAATACTCACATCGTCATCACTAATCACCAATGATAGTCCTTGCCAATATCGCTGCCCCACAAATTCTAAATATGACAGGTAATGTCGCAATTATTTTCAGTATTATTCCTGTCGAAGCTCTGGTTATTTTGAGTTTATTCAAGTTCCGCTCAAAAGTTAAATTCGGCATATATAAAGTCATAATAATGACTCTATTTGCCAACATTGCCACATCAATTATAGGTATTCCCTTCGCGTTTAATAATATGTACGCTGGCAGTCCAGGAACGGCTGTCTTTAGTTTACCTTTTTTCTTTCTATTCTCTTGCTTAATTGAATGGAGCTTATACATTTCTCTATTTAAACCTAAAAATAGTCGGAATCCAGAGGGGGAAGTTATTTCTAGCTACTTTTTTGAGTAATTTAGCTAGTTACGCCATTTTTTTCTTCGTCTTACTTCCAGTTAGCTACCCATCAAATTTATTTTGGCAACCCAATCCGAAACGCGCTCATTGGGAAGCTCAACAGGTAATTCCTGCTATCTTAAATTACCAACATGATTTCTATAGTAGAAAATCACAATTTGCTTCTACATTTAAAGAATTGACGGGTTCTACTGAAAATTATCCTTTTGGTCTTTCCAAGACTCAATTGATGAATGACCATACAATAGAAAATAAATTCCACAAATTCAAACTCTCTGCTGACCTCGATCAAATAACTGTAAAAGTTACGGCAAAACGCGAAACATTCAAAAGCTACACGGCAATCATCGTGGTAGCTAACGAGAAATCCGAAAATGACTTGGCGCGTGGGATTTGCCAAACCGATCAACCCTCTATAGTTCCTCCAGATAATCCTCAACTCATAGAAGATAAAATTCAATGCCCATCGGGTTCATCTTTTTTAAGACCCTTTTAAAAAGAGTTGTTGATTTGTGCAAGCGGGTCGTCCCTAGGGAAAATTTCAAGGTGAAATACTCCAGAGTAAACTGGGATTGAGTATTATAAGATCACGGGGATATGTTAGGACATTTCTGGGCGATGGATTATTTGCCGCACCCAAAATTTGGGCTATTTGCTATACATTGTTCCTAAAGGATATCCTCGGCATCCACCACCAACACCTGATCAACCGTTACACTAAGATGAGGAAATGTTTTACAGGAAATAGCTTCTCCGGGCAAATACTCACATCGTTATTACCAATTACCAATGATAGTCCTTGCCAATATTGCTGTCCCCAGACTGCTCACACTAACGGGAAATGTCGCAATTGTTTTCAGCATTATTCCTGTCGAAGTCCTGGTTATTTGGAGTTTATTCAAGTTCATTTTTGAAGCAAAATTAGGACTGTCTAAAGTCTTAATTATGACTGTAGTTGCCAACATTGCTACATCAATTATAGGCTTTCCCTTCGCGTTTAATAGTGTTTACGCTAACAGATCCGGGTTATCGGGCTGGCTTTCCTTGGGCTTGTTTTTATTGTCTTGGTTAATTGAATGGGTCTTATATATTTATCTATTTAAGCCTAAAAATATTCGGAATCCAGAGGCTAAATTATTACTATCCGCTTTTTTGAGTAATTTAGCTAGTTACGCCATTTTCAGCTTCGTCTTGTTTCCAGTTAGCTACCCATCAAATTTATTTTGGCAGCCAAATCCGGAACGCGCTCATTGGGAAACCAAACACGTAATTCCTATAATTTTGGGATACCAATATGGATTCTATGATGAAAATTCACGATTTGCTTCTACCTTTAAAGAATTGACGGGTTCTGCTGAAAATTATACTTTTGTTTTTCCCAAAACTCAATTGATAAATGATCGTACAATAGAGAATGAATTCCACCAATTTAAACTCTCTGCTGACATCGATCGAACAATTGTAAAAGTTACGGCAAAACGTGAAACATTCAAAAGCTACACGGCAATCATCGTGGTAGCTAACGAGAAATCCGAAAATGACTTGGCGCGTGGGATTTGCCAAACCGATCAACCCTCTATAGTTCCTCCAGATAATCCTCAACTCATAGAAGGTCAAATTCAATGCCCATCGGGTTCATCTTTTCTACATTGAAGAATCAAATCATGAATTTTAGCATTCCTGGTATGCCTAAAAATAAGCGGTATATTTTACCAACTGTTTTAGGATTGGCACATGGTAGTGCTGATGCAGCCGCAGGTTTTCTCCTGGCTACTTTATTGCAAACGCTATCCTTAGAAAAAAGTAGTTTTCTCATCTTACTTTACAACGGATTAGCCTTTGGGTATCAACCCATAGTCGGGATGATCACCGATAAACTCAAACGCCCCCGTATTGCTATTTCCATGGGATTACTGCTACTGAGTCTGGCGCTAATTTCAGCCAATTGGCAACCCCAATTCGCGATAATTTTAGCGGGAATCGGTTCAGCCGCGTTTCATGTTGGCGGGGGGGCGATAGCAGTTTGGGTGACGCCTCAATCAACTCTGGGCGCTGGATTATTTGCCGCACCCGGAGTGGTAGGATTAGCCGTGGGTGGTGGGTTAGGATTAGTCGGATATGAAGGGACAGGGTTATTGGTATCGCTACTTTGTATGATCATGATAGCGATCGCGCGAATACCTTTGCCTAAACTCCCCTATCGTCAAACTTCTGATCCTGACTCGGTTCAAGAATCGGCGGTTGTGGATCAGGATTTAGTCTTGCTGATATTATTGAGTGCGATCGCGTTAACGTCTCTCGTTTGGACTAGCTTGGATTTTCTGCTACAGGGTAATATTCCAGCTTTAATTGCGATCGCGATCGCCGCCGCTATTGGTAAAATTTTGGCAGGAATTTGGGCAACGGCTTGGGGGTGGCGATTGTGGACAATGGGAACTTTAGCCCTCTCCAGCCTGTTACTGGTACTTGGCGGACATCATCTATTTACCTTACTGCCAGCCGTGGCTCTATTACAATCGAGTATCCCAGTTACATTAGCCGCCACAGCCCACCTGATGCCAGAACAACCCGCCACAGCCGCCGGATTTGCTTTAGGATTAGCGATCGCGATCGGTGGTATTCCCGTGATGGGTGGGTTGGGCGAGATCATCAGTTTATCAGTAATTTCTGCGGCGTTGGTGATAATAGTTATGCTGTTATTACTATGGGTGTTTAGCCGCAAAGTTGGGTAAAAGGGTAGCAGGATAGGAAAGATTGTAGGGGCGAGTCGCCGGATTACTGGAAATGAGGTAAGCTGTCATGCATTTAAATTGGGTATTAGTAGCGAGCAAGATGCTCGCACTACAAGGCTTTCGCCATTATTGACATTAAGGTTTAAATGCCGAACAGCTTAGTCAGCGTCGTTAGCTATTCAGCCGGATTAATATAAAAATGTACGATAGCCAAGCCTCGACAAATAGGATTTCGACAGTATTTATCAGTCAATCTCTAAATTGATAACGCTACACTATCAATCATGACCCATATTCGTTGAATCGATGAGCCTGTGTATCAATCCCAAGTGTCAGAATCCCGATAATCCCGATAATCTGCTTTATTGCCAAAGTTGTCAGTCTAACTTGCTGTTGGAGGGTTGTTATCGGGTCATAAGTCTCTTGGGTGAAGGCGGTTTTGCTAAGACCTATGAAGTGAGCGATCGCACCACTATTCCTAAAGTTATCAAAGTTCTGAGTAAAAATGAACCCAAACCTGTAGAACAATTCCAGCGAGAAGCCCAAGTCTTAACTCGGCTGCATCATCCCGGAGTTCCCCAAGCAGAGGAATCCTTCACCTTTTACCCTAAAAACAGTCAAGAACCTGTGTATTGTCTGGTAATGGAGAAAATAGAGGGAAAGAATCTGGAAAAGTGGCTAGAAAATCGGGGGAATCGCCCCATTAGTGAAAAATTAGCGGTTGATTGGCTAACTCAACTTGCCAATACACTACACGCAGTCCATCAACAGCAGCTTTTCCACCGAGATATTAAGCCATCGAATATTATGCTAAAGCCAGATGGAGGGCTGGTATTAATTGATTTTGGCATAGCGCGAGAAATTACAGGAACCTACGAGCAAAAACAAGCAGTAGGACAAGTGACCAAAGTTGTTTCTGAAGGTTACTCTCCTCTCGAACAAGTCATTGGTAGTGCTGTTCCCAAATCAGATTTTTTTGCCTTGGGTCGTACTTTTGTCCATTTACTGACGGGTGAACATCCTCTGAACCTTGGCGATCAGTATCGCCACGATATCTATACCGATGAGTTAGAGGATTGGCGTGATAAAGCTCCTCAAATTTCTTCTATACTCGGAGATTTTATCGATCAACTGATGGCTCGTCCAATTAAGAATCGCCCCGCTGATACTCAGTCAATTTTGGCACGGTTGGCAGAGATTCAGCAAACTTTGTATCCAAAAACACAACAACTACAACAGATCCAATCACCGACTGAAAACAATTGGTCAAACGTTATACCAGACCATGTTTTTGATGATTTATCTTCTTCCCACTCAGCTTCTGTTACCTCATTAGCTATTAGTGCTGATGGACAAACCTTAGTTAGTGGTAGCGCAGATAGGATGATCAAAGTGTGGAATTTAGCAAATGAAGAAGAAACTCATTCTTTTAATCATGGAGATGGTGTTCTGTCTGTAGCCATCAGCTCAGATGGACAACTCATAGCTAGTGGTAGTGTAAACAAAACAATTAAAGTATGGAATTTAGAAACTCAAAAAACCCCTCAAGTTTTGACTGGGCATTCTGGACAAGTTATGTCCCTTGCATTTCACCC
>CAKZMA010000535.1 GCA_937127375.1 uncultured Coleofasciculus sp.
CCCGCCCGTCCTCGCACTTCTTCTTCCCCCACTGGCACTACCTCAACCTTATCTTTAACAACCTGATAAAGAGAATCGGTAATCAAAATATCTGTGCCAAATTTTTTGGTTAACCCCTCTACCCGACTGGCTACATTCACCGCATCACCAATCACCGCATATTCTCGACGACGCTGAGAACCAATATCCCCGGCAATCAATTCCCCATAATTAATCCCAATCCCATTAAATAACGGGATTCGTTCTTCCTGACGCCATTCCTCGCGTAGCTGATGCAAGGCTTTTCGCATCCCTAATGCCGCATGAATGGCATTCATGGCATCGGTTTCTTCCCCCTCAGATACCGGACAACCAAACTCTGCCATTACCGCATCGCCAATAAATTTATCCACAGTACCGCCAGCATCTAAAATCACCTCAACCATGTCATTGAGATATCGATTAAGCTGGCGCACTAATCGTACAGGCGAGATTTGGGAGGATAGGGTGGTAAAGCCGCGAATGTCGGAGAATAAAATAGCGGCTTTTAATTTACGTCCTTTGAGTAATTCCTGATAATCATCGTGCTGCTTGAGAATTTCTTGAACCACAGGTGCGGCGACATACCGTTCTAAGGTACTGCGGAAGTGGCGTTTTTCAATTTGATCCCCAATGAAAAGTGCTGTAAAGTAAGAAAAACTATTGAGAGTCATCGCGATCGCAGGGACGGCAATGGGAAAAAGCAGTCTGGCGCTGCTATAGCCTAAAAATGCTAGTCCCACCCAAACCACTGCCATCCCCAATCCCCAAAACAAGCTTGCCGCAGTACGTCGGGGCAGTTTATACAACAGGATAGCGGTTCCCCCAACCAGGACAAACACAAACAATCCCTCTAGCCTTGGATTCGTGATAGCGGCGGCGATTGAACGTCCTTCCATTAACGTTGCGATCGCGTTAGCATGAAGCTCAATCCCTGGCATGTTTAACTGGATAGGTGTCGGCACAAAATCACCGATATTTTGCTCATCGGCTGTTGTGCCAATCAAGACAATTTTGTCTTTAAAGGTTTCTTCTCGTAAATGCACGTCCCATATATCTGATGCCAATACCTGCCAAAAGGGAATGGTAGTAAAAACACCTTGATTCTGAGTTGGGGTTCCGTAGAAGAAAACCTGACTCCCTTTTGGGGGTGGATAGCTAACATTTGCCACGTTTAACGTCGCTTTAGCAAATGAAGGAATCATTTCTAATCCCAACGGTTGCAGAATTTCTCGGCTGTATTCATTCCCCAGCCGATACACATTCCCATCCACCTCTGGGGGTAAAAAGTTGACTAAACCCAGTTGCACCGAATCTGGATAAAGTTCGGGTAACGGCTTATACAACTCAAACGTGGTAAACCCTTGGGGATCAATGGTATCTTCGTAGACAGCCGCTAGCACGATGCGATCGCTATACTTCGTTAATGCTTGTTTAAACGGCTGATCATCTTCAGCACCATACCCACTGGGAAGATCAAACAGTAAATCAAAGGATACTGACTTAGCACCCGCCGCCATTAACCGTTCAAGCACCTCAGCATAAGCCGTTCGCTTCCAGGGAAACGGTGGTGTTAGTAAATCAACCACTAACGCCTTATTCGGATCAATGGGATTGCTGTAACGTTCTGATGCCGTCAACGATTGATCATCGATCGCTAAAATTACAATATCATCAGGCGGTGCAACGGGTCCGCGCAATTCAATGAACCACTTTTGGCTTTGCCGTTCCGCTAGCTGTATAAGTGTTCCCTGCCAAACCGTTACTCCAGCACCGACAACCGTCCAGAATCCCATTAGCATCAAACCAATTCGTTCTGGACGCCAAAACGGTTGGGAATGACTCCGACGGCGTCGTCGAATGCGTTTTCGTCGTTGTTTTTCTAGCCATTGCCACCAGTGATTCATCGCCCTAACTCCACCGCTTAAAAAGGATTGGGAATTGACGGCACATTGTCTCTTAATACATCGGGGATCTCTATTTGCGGAAACTGCTCATTCAAAACTTCTTCTAGTTTATCAATTCCCGGAATTCCAATATCAAACCCTTCAAATAAAGCCCCCGTAACAATTTTTTCAATTTCGTCTTTTGACAGTTCTATTACCGTCCCTAACACCCCCTCCGGACTAATATTAATTCCTTGACCTTGACGTAATAAAACGGGTTGGGGGTTCCACAAATTATACCGTTCGCTCAAGGCGACTTCGCCCTGTAAAACTTTCACTTGCGCTTGTTCATTGTCATCGACTTCCATCAAATAAACGGTTCCCCGTGTCACAGCAGTAATCGAACCGACACATCCTTGCGCCCCCGAAACGACACTTCTACCACTTCGTAGCCGCACACAGCGACTCCCCACCGTGAGTGCCGAATTTTGTCCAAGTCGCACCCCCGCATTGTTATTAAACAGCAAATTTACCCGTGCTTGTTTGGTACTCACTGTTTGTCCCAATGTAGCAACTGCATTAACTTTGGCGGGTTTGTTTTGGATATACGCTTGATTTCCCCCTAAAATTTCTACTATTTTGGCTTGACTAATTCTTTGCGCTGATGCTGGCGGATTGTGCCATCCCAATGCCATCACGATTAACAAACCACTGATAAAACTGACTAAAGATTGCCACCTCAATGTTCTCCCTGGCATCAACGTCTTAGTTGTCTCACCGTGATTCCCTGCTAATTTTACTCTCTGGGTTAAACTGAGAATCTGTTTCTTTAAATTAACCCAACTTCTCAGCCTAAGTTTATCGTTCATAGACGCTGATTAACGTTAAATTTTTGTCCGAACTCTATGATATCAAAGACTTAGACAGATCAAAGGCTTACCAATGACATAAGACCAATTAGGTTTCCGACGTTTCATTCGCAACCCCTTGCACCACTAAAACTGAGCAGGGAACATGATGGAGAACATGATTACTGACACTGCCTAAAAGCACTTCAGTTAAACCCCGACGACCTCGACGACCAATAACCACTAAATCAGCATCCCAACTTTTTACCAAGTCTCGAATTGCACTCCCAGCATCTCCAATTTTACACGTCCATTCTGTTGCCACACCTTCATCTGTTGCCTTCTGACAATAGCCAGCTAGCCATTTTTGAGTTTCATCCGTCTCCTTTCTCATTTTTTCTTGCATACGACGGGAGAAGTCAACCAATTCTCTACCAAACATATCTCCATAAAAACCTACACCTTGGTTTTCTACAGGCAAGCAATGAAAGAGCATCAATGCCGCATTTTCTTGTTTGGCTAGATCTAGGGCTTGGGTAAAGATTCCCTCAGTTTGAGCAGAATGGTCAAGGGCGACTAATATTCTTTTATAGGTCATCAGTGTTATCTCCTAATTTTTAAGGAACAGTTATAAGTGTTGATTGTTTATCCTTTGCTTCGCTAGTTGGACATAGTTTTGACCCTTGGATTCGTTCAGAGAACCTAATTTGTAGGGGCGGGTTTAGGGATTTTCGTTTCGCTGTTGATGACAACGTTTATTCAAAACCCGCCCTGACTGCACCTAGAACCAAAGGCTCAACTTAACTTAACTGGCGAACAAATTTCTCCAATCGATCCATACCCTTTTCAATGGATGGCATATCAGTAGCATAGGACAGACGGATACAGTTATCGACACCAAAGGCAATACCGGGAACTGTCGCTACTTTCTCAGCTTCTAAAAGGTTATTACAAAACTCCAGGGATTGGAGTCCAGTTTTGCTAATATCGGCAAAGACGTAGAACGCCCCATTGGGTTGAGAACAACGAATTCCCGAAATATTATTCAGGCGTTCGTATATGACTTGTCGGCGTTTAGCAAAGGCAAGGCGCATTTCTTCTACACAGTCTTGGGGATTTTCCAGGGCTGCGATCGCGCCATACTGGGAAAAGGTACAAACGTTAGAGGTACTGTGACTTTGAATCGTGGTAACTGCCTTAATTAAATCCACAGCACCCGCTAAATACCCCACACGCCAACCTGTCATCGAGTAGGCTTTGGCAAACCCATTACTGGTAATCGTGCGCTGGAATATATCTGATCCAATAGCACCAATACTCAGATGTTGAGCGCCATCGTAAAGAATCTTTTCATAAATTTCATCCGAGACGACTAGAATATCCCGTTCCACAATCACTTGGGCGAGGGCTTTGAGTTCCTCTGGGGTATATACCATCCCGGTAGGATTCGAGGGGGAATTGATAATAAATAGCTTGGTTTGGGGCGTAATCGCCGCCTGGAGTTGCTCTGAGGTGATTTTATACCCCGTTGACACATCCGTTTGCACAATAATCGGCGTACCCCCTGCCAGTGTGACCATTTCCGGATAGGAAAGCCAATAGGGGGCGGGAATAATCACGTCATCCCCCGGTTCAATCAGCGCTTGCATTAAACCAAATAGGGAATGCTTACCGCCATTGGTGACAATGATATTGTCCGGCTGGTACTCTAACCCGTTATCTTGGCGCAGTTTATTCGCGATCGCTTGCCGTAATTTCGGTTCCCCTGCGGCGGGTCCATATTTGGTTTTCCCCTCATCTAGGGCTTTTTTCGCCGCCGCCTTAATATGAGCCGGGGTATCAAAATCCGGTTCCCCGGCGCTGAAACTACACACATCCAAGCCATCGAGTTTCATCGCCTTGGCTTTGGCGGAAATCGCTAGGGTGAGAGAGGGAGAGACTTGACCAACTCGTGCTGCTAACTGCATTTTTACTCAACTTGAACGACTAGACGGTGTGTGAAAAGCACCTGAAAAGCTAGGGTAAGGGCTGGTGTGGGTTGTGGGCGAAAGGTTCAAAGCATTATAGCGATGTCTCAACCCGCCCTTCCTCTGTGCAGACACCTTTTTCAACACGCTCTGAGGAAATATACTACTTGATCTCCGTCTAATTACCTATTTTGCGCCCCTCCTCTAGATTCGTTCTGTTCGTTCAACTTAATAACGGGTAACTTGATCTGATATGAC